>JAACVA010000069.1 GCA_009992615.1 Rhodobacterales bacterium | reverse complement strand
GGGGCGGCAAGGTGGTGCACCGGGCGTTGAAGCACAACCTGCCGAACGAGACGGTGTTCGACGAGGTGCGGGTGTTTGCGGCGGGTCCGCTGGGCGGACCTTACGCCGTGGGCGACGTGCGGATAGGGTCGCCGATCTGCGAAGACGCCTGGCACCCCGAAGTGTCCGAGACGTTGCAAGAGACGGGCGCCGAATTCCTGCTTGTGCCCAACGGGTCGCCCTATTACCGGGGTAAGCTGGACACCCGGTTCAACCAGATGGTGGCACGGGTGATCGAAACCGGGCTTCCTCTGATCTATCTGAACATGGTGGGCGGGCAGGACGACCAGGTGTTCGACGGCGCGTCTTTCGGGCTGAACCCGCATGGCGGGCTGGCCTTCCAGATGCCACAGTTCGACGAACAGATCGCCCATGTCGATCTTGCAAAAGGCCCGGAGGGCTGGCGCATCGCGCCCGGCCCAATGGCGCATATCGCAGATGCCTGGGAGCAGGATTACCACGTCATGGTGATGGCCCTGCGCGATTACATGGCCAAGACCGGGTTCGGGAAGGTGCTGCTGGGCATGTCGGGAGGGATCGATTCGGCGCTGGTGGCGACCATTGCCTGCGATGCCCTGGGCCCCGACAATGTGCGCTGTGTGATGCTGCCGTCCGAGTTCACGTCGCAGGCGTCGCTTGACGATGCCAAAGCTTGTGCCGAAGCGCTGGGCGCGCGCTATGATTTCGTGCCGATCACCGGCGCGCGGGCAGCGGTCAGCGAAACCCTGGCGCCGCTGTTTCAGGGCACCGAGACGGGGCTGACCGAGGAAAACATCCAAAGCCGTCTGCGCGGGCTGTTGCTGATGGCGCTGTCCAACAAGTTTGGCGAGATGCTGTTGACGACCGGCAACAAATCCGAGGTGGCGGTCGGCTATGCCACAATATATGGCGACATGGCGGGCGGATACAATCCGATCAAGGAGATGTACAAGACCCGCGTTTTCCAGACCTGCCGCTGGCGCAACGAAAATCACCGCGACTGGATGAAGGGCCCCTCGGGCGAGGTGATCCTGCCGGCGATCATCGACAAGCCGCCCAGTGCGGAACTGCGCGCCGATCAGAAGGACGAAGATTCGCTGCCGCCCTATGACGTGCTGGACGCGATCCTGGAACAGCTGATCGACCACGAGGCATCAGTCGCCGATCTGGTGGCGCAAGGGTTTGACCGGGCGACGGTGAAGAAGGTGGAACACCTGATCTACATCTCGGAATACAAACGCTTTCAGGCGGCGCCGGGGGCGCGGCTGACAAAGCGGTCTTTCTGGCTGGATCGCCGCTATCCCATCGTCAATCGCTGGCGCGACCCCAGCTAGCCACGCGCAACGCGGCACTCGCCCCCCGGCAGCGGGCCGGGGGGCCGGGGCGCCTCAGCCCTGAAGCATCATCTGATAGGTGGCGGGCACATAGGCAAAACCACCCTCGCCGCGCGTATCGACATACCCCAAGGCCGGGAAAGGCATGTGATAGCCGATCATCGGAATACGATCCGCCGCGACCATGCCGAGGATGTTTTTGCGCGACGCGGCTGCGGCAGCCTTGTCGGCATCGAACCGCACCTCCCACTCGGGATAGGCGAGAGACCAGACATAGTGATTGGCCGTGTCGACGATCAGCATCAACCGGTCGCTGCCTGATTCGACGTGATAGGCCATGTGGCCCGGCGTATGGCCGAACGCCGCAACGGCGGTGATGCCCGGCACGGCCTCTTGACCGTCGGACAGGAAGGTCATCTTTTCGGCCAAGGGCGCGACATTGGCGTTGAACCCGTCGTTTCCGGCGGCGGCCCAATGGTCATACTCGACCTGCCCGGTGACATAGCGGGCGTTTGCGAAGGTCGGGGCGCCATCGCGCATCAGCCCGCCAATGTGATCGCCGTGCATGTGGGTCAGAACCACCACGGTGATGTCGTCAGCGGCGTATCCGGCGGCGGCCAGGGCGGCGTTGATGCCGTCAGCATTCAGCCCGGTGTCAAACAGCACGATTTCAGTGCCGGTATTCACGACAGTGGGCGTGAAGAAGAACTGTGTCTTGTCCGTGGGGATGAAATTGGCGCGGCTCACCGCGGCGAACTCTTCGGCGCTGACGTTCATGCCGAAGGTGCCTTGCGGCTCGTCCACGGTGCGGGTTCCGGCGAGCAGGCTGGCCACCCGGAAATTACCGACGGTGAAGGCATTGTGGATCGGCGCGGGGGCCGCAGCGGGCGCGTGCCCGGCGGCGCGCGCAAGGTTGGGCAATGCTGCTGCGGCGGGCAAGGCGGCGGCCCCCAGCAGGGCGGAACGGCGGGTCAGGAACGGTGTGGCAAGGCGCATCGTGGCTTTCTCCCATGTTTTGTTTGGAACACTAGAATTAGGTCGCAGCGCGCGGCGGTCCAGCACAGCACAGGGCCAGCACCGCACAGGGAATGTGCGGCGATGCCGAGGTCATTCCCACCAGCGGTCAATCCTGGCGATGTCATCATCGGACCAACCGAAATGGTGGGCAATTTCGTGAACCAGAACATGCGTCACCAATTCGCCCAGGGTGACGTTGCCGCGCGCCGCCCATTCATCCAGGATCGGGCGGCGGAACAGCCACACGGTGTCGGGGCCGGTGGGCTGATCCATCACCGATCTCTCGGTCAGCGGGATGCCGTCGTACAGCCCGGTCAGGCCGAAGGGATCGTCGATCTGCATTTCGTCCAGAAGGGCATCGGGGGCGAAATCCTCGATCCGCAGGGCCACATGGCGGGCGGCATCACGAAACCGGTCGGGCAGGGCGGCACGGGCCGCCTCGGCCAAAGCATAAAAGGTTTCAAGATCAGGGGCAGTCAGGGCGGCATGTGTCATGCCGTCGAAATGGGGTGCAACCGGCGGCGCGCAAGGGGGGGATGCGCCCGCGTGCCGCCTTGTGTCCGCCGCTGCGCGGCGGGGCCTCCGGCGGAGGTATTTTTCGGCAAGAAAGAGAGCAGAGCGCGGTTTTCTGGACAATTGCGCGTGGCTGTGGGATGGAACCACCAATCAGGAGCATCGCATGACAACCACCCGTTTCGCCCCGTCGCCCACCGGATATATCCACATCGGCAACCTGCGTACCGCGCTGATGAATTATCTCATCGCGCGCAAGGCCGGGGGCACGTTCATCCTGCGGCTGGACGATACCGATGGCGAGCGGTCAAAGCCAGAATATGCCGATGCGATCCAGCAGGATCTGGAATGGCTGGGCCTGACCTGGGACAGGGTCGAGCGGCAAAGCGCACGGTTGGATCGCTATCATGCCGCCGCCGATACGTTGCGGGCGCAGGGGCGGTTCTATGAAGGGTTTGAAACGCCGGTCGAGCTGGATCTGAAACGCAAGAAGCAGCTGAACATGGGCAAGCCGCCGGTCTATGACCGGGCCGCGCTGGCGTTGTCGCAGGACGAGAAGGCGCGGCTGCGGGCCGAGCGCAGCCCGCATTGGCGGTTTTTGCTGGATCAGGAGCGGATCACCTGGACCGATGGCATCTTGGGCGACATTTCGATCGACGCGGCGAGTGTCAGCGATCCGGTGCTGATCCGTGGCGATGGCCAGGTGCTGTATACGCTGGCCTCGGTGGTGGATGACACCGAAATGGGGGTGACCCATGTCGTGCGCGGATCAGACCATGTGACCAACACCGCCACGCAGATCCAGATCATGGCGGCGCTGGGCCATGGCCACCCGGCCTTTGCCCATCATTCGCTGTTGACCGGCCCGCAGGGTGAGGCGTTGTCAAAGCGGCTGGGCGTGCTGTCGCTGCGGGATCTCAGGGCGGCGGGGGTTGAGCCGATGGCGCTGTTGTCGCTGATGGCGCGGCTGGGTTCGTCACAGCCGGTCGAAGTGCGCGCGACGCTGGAGGAGCTGATCGAGGGGTTCGATATTTCGCAATTCGGCGCCGCCCCCACGAAATTTGACGCGGACGACCTGAAACCGCTGACCGGGCGGGTGTTGGCCGCCTTGCCGCTTGCGGCGGTTGCAGGCGAGATTGCGGCGCTGGGCGTGCCCGGCCCGCTGGCGGCCGCCTTTTGGGATCTGGTCAAGGGCAACATCGCCAACCGCGCCGAGTTGGCGCTGTGGTGGGCGGTGTTGCAGGGCAGTGCGGCGGCGCAGGTGGCCGAGGAAGACCGCGATTTCGTGAGTCAGGCCTTTACGCTGTTGCCGCCCCACCCCTACGGCGACGACGCCTGGGCGACCTGGACCAATGCGGTGAAACAGGCCACCGGGCGCAAGGGCCGTGGATTGTTCATGCCGCTGCGCCTGGCGGTGACGGGGCGGGCGCAGGGGCCGGAAATGGCCGATCTGATGCCGCTGATGCAAGCGCCGCCGCGGCTGTAACACAGCGGTTTTGCGTTCGTGATGTGGCTCTTGCTCTCGCGGTGAGGGCTGCGACACCACCGCTGGGTGCCCCCTGGTAGTGCGGCCGACCGGGTGTTTTCCTGCCTCCGTGCGCGGTGATGCGATCGATTGCTGCCGATGCGTGAAGCGATCTTTGGCGGGGCTGGACCGGCGAAGGCGATTCGCAGGGGTGCCGCAAGATGTGGTGTCGGGGCGCCACGCCGCAAAATCAGGCATCTTTTCTGTTGGCCGGTGTCGCAGCGCAAGTGCGGCGATATCCCCAGAGCAGTGTGGGGTGACAGCCACAGCCGCTGTGCACGACTGTTGCTAAGCTTGCCGGACGTTTGGATAAATCGCCTGGCGACAGCTGTTGATAAAACGGGGGGCAAGTCCGGGGGGAATCTGTATGCCACAACCGGCAAGGGGCATGGGGCAAGGTCAACCTAAAATTCCGGGTATTTTAGAAAAATTGGCGTTGACCACATAGGCCGAAATACGTCAGGTTGTGCAGGTCGCCGGGCAGGCCACCAGATATGGTGGTGGGGTGGGCAGATGGAACCAGACGCAACAACCGATTGATCGGGCGGTTCAGAGGTGTAAGCCCTGGATCGCAGGTTCTTGTCCTGCTGTTTCGTGCGGCGTTTTTACACTGCCCTCTGCAACGACAGAGGGTTTGGCAACCAGAGGATATGGGGCAGAGATGAAAATCGAACGCACGTTTACCCGCGCCGGTTCGGACGCGTATGCGAAGCTTGAGTTTACCACGGTGACCAGCGAAATTCGCAACCCCGATGGCACCGTCGTGTTCCACAACGACCGGGTTGAGGTGCCTGCCTTTTGGTCTCAGGTGGCCAGCGATGTGATCGCGCAGAAATATTTCCGCAAGGCGGGGGTGCCTGCGGCCCTGAAAAAGCTGCGCGAGAAGGGCGTTCCGGAGTTTCTGTGGCGCAGCGTCCCCGATGACGAAGCCTTGGCACGCCTGCCGGAATCCGACCGTTTTGGCGGCGAAACCTCTGCCAGACAGGTGTTTGACCGCTTGGCGGGGGCTTGGGCCTATTGGGGCTGGAAGGGCGGCTATTTCAGCCGTGAAACCGACGCCCGTGCCTATTTCGATGAAATGCGCTTCATGCTGGCCACCCAGAGGGCCGCGCCGAACAGTCCGCAGTGGTTCAACACCGGGCTGCACTGGGCCTATGGCATCGACGGCCCGGCGCAGGGCCATTATTACGTCGATTTCAAGACGGGCGTGCTGACCCGCTCGGCCTCGAGCTATGAGCATCCTCAACCGCACGCCTGCTTCATCCAGTCGGTGGCCGATGATCTGGTCAATGACGGTGGCATCATGGATCTGTGGGTGCGTGAGGCGCGGCTGTTCAAATACGGCAGCGGCACCGGCACCAACTTCAGCTCGCTGCGTGGCGAGGGGGAAAAGCTGTCGGGCGGTGGCAAATCCAGCGGCCTCATGGGGTTCCTGAAAATCGGCGACCGGGCGGCGGGCGCGATCAAATCGGGCGGCACCACACGGCGCGCGGCCAAGATGGTGATCGTCGATGCCGACCATCCGGACATCGAGAATTTCATCAACTGGAAGGTCATCGAGGAACAGAAGGTGGCCAGCATCGTCGCCGGGTCGAAGATGCACGAACAGAAGCTGAACGCCCTGTTTGCTGCGATCAAAGGGTGGGATGGCGCCGAGGCTGATGCCTATGATCCGGCCAAAAACGACCAGTTGAAGGCGGCAATCAAGGACGCCAAAAAGGTGGCGATCCCGGAAACCTATGTAAAACGCGTGCTGGACTATGCGCGCCAAGGCCACACCAGCATCGAATTTCCGACCTATGACACCGATTGGGATTCCGAGGCGTATTCGTCGGTTTCGGGGCAAAACTCGAACAACTCGATCCGTGTCACCGATGCCTTTCTCAAGGCGGTTGAGGAAGATGGCGACTGGCAGTTGATCAACCGCAAGGACGGCAAGGTTGCCAAAACGATCAAGGCCCGCGATCTGTGGGAACAGGTGGGCCATGCCGCCTGGGCCTGTGCCGATCCGGGGATTCAATTCCACGACACGATCAACGATTGGCACACCTGTCCCGAAGATGGCGCGATCCGCGGGTCGAATCCGTGCAGCGAATATATGTTCCTCGACGATACCGCGTGCAATCTGGCGTCGATCAACCTGTTGACCTTCCTGAAAGACGGTGTGTTTCAGGTCGAGGACTACATGCACGCGACGCGACTGTGGACAGTGACGCTGGAAATCAGCGTGACCATGGCACAGTTTCCGTCCAAGGAAATCGCCCAGCGGTCGTATGATTTCCGCACTCTGGGTCTTGGCTATGCCAATATCGGTGGCTTGCTGATGAACATGGGGCACGGCTATGACAGCAAGGAAGGCCGCGCATTGTGCGGGGCCCTGACGGCGATCATGACCGGCGTGTCCTATGCGACCAGTGCCGAGATGGCGGGTGAATTGGGCGCCTTTCCGGGCTATGGCCGCAACAGCGCGCATATGCTGCGGGTGATCCGCAATCACCGTTCCGCCGCCTATGGGCTGACCCACGGATACACGTCATTGGCCACCAATCCCGTGCCGCTTGACCATGCCAACTGTCCCGATGCCGACCTGGTGGACATCGCCAAGGGAGCCTGGGACGAAGCCTTGGCCCTGGGGGAAAAGCACGGGTTCCGCAACGCGCAGGTTTCGGTCATCGCCCCCACCGGCACCATTGGTCTGGTGATGGATTGTGATACCACGGGGATCGAGCCCGATTTCGCACTGGTCAAGTTCAAGAAGCTGGCCGGTGGCGGGTATTTCAAGATCATCAACCGCTCGGTTCCGGCGGCGTTGGAAAACCTCGGCTATGGGTCGGCCCAGATCGAAGAGATCATCGCCTATGCCGTGGGCCATGGCAGCATCGGCAATGCGCCGGGTATCAACACCACCGCGCTGATCGGTCACGGGTTTGGCCCCAACGAGATTGCCAAGGTCGAAGCGGCGCTGCCGTCGGCCTTCGACATCCGCTTTGTGTTCAACCAATGGACCCTGGGCGAACCCTTCTGCCGCGAAACCCTGGGCATCCCGGCGGACAAGCTGAACGATCCCACCTTCGATCTGCTGCGCCACCTCGGCTTTACCAAGCAGGATGTCGAGGCGGCCAATGACCACGTTTGCGGCACGATGACGTTGGAAGGCGCGCCGTTCCTGAAAAAAGAACACTATCACATCTTTGATTGCGCCAACCCCTGTGGCAAGAAAGGCCGCCGGTTCTTGAGCGTGCAAAGCCACATCCACATGATGGCCGCGGCACAGTCGTTCATTTCGGGGGCGATCTCCAAAACCATCAACATGCCCAACGACGCGACGATCACCGATTGTCAGAAGGCATATGAACTGTCCTGGTCGCTGGGGGTCAAGGCCAACGCGCTGTACCGCGACGGCTCGAAGCTGAGCCAGCCTCTGGCCTCGGCCCTTGTGGAGGACGACGACGAGGCAGAAGAGATCCTCGCCACCGGCAGTGACCGGGAAAAGGCGATCGTGATTGCTGAAAAGATCGTGGAAAAGGTGATCATCAAGGAAATCGTGCGCTCCAACCGCGAAAAAATGCCACAGCGGCGGCGCGGCTATACCCAGAAGGCCATCGTCGGAGGCCACAAGGTGTATTTGCGCACCGGTGAATATCAGGACGGCAAACTGGGCGAAATCTTCATCGACATGCACAAGGAAGGCGCCGGATTCCGCGCGATGATGAACAACTTTGCCATCGCCATTTCCGTGGGCCTGCAATACGGCGTGCCGCTTGAGGAATTCGTTGACGCCTTCACCTTCACCAAATTCGAGCCGGCCGGCACGGTGCAGGGCAACGAAACGATCAAGAACGCGACCTCGATCCTTGATTACATCTTCCGCGAACTGGCTGTGTCCTATCTCGACCGCACCGATCTGGCCCATGTCCAGCCCACCGGCGCCAGCTTTGACGATCTGGGACGCGGCGAACAGGAGGGCGTGCGCAACTTTGCGCCGGTTCCCGGATCGAACGGATCGTCGCCGCTTGAGGTGCTGCGCCAGGTCGCGTCCACCGGCTATCTGCGCAACCGCCTGCCTCAGGAGTTGCGCGTGGTGCAGGGCGGCCAGGGCAACGCGGGCGACCTCACCTTTGTCACCACGAATAGTGCGGTGGCGGGCGTCGAAGTCGCGATGTCCGACACGGTGGGCAAGGCAGTGCTGGCGGGTTCCACCGCCCTGACGGCGCGCACCAAAGCCAGGATGCAGGGGTACGAGGGCGAAGCCTGCGGCGAATGCGGCAACTTTACCCTTGTACGCAACGGCACCTGCATGAAGTGCAACACCTGCGGCGGGACAAGTGGCTGTAGCTGAAAGCGCGCGCAGTTGTCCCTCTGGCCATGGTTCGTCTATTTTCGGGCAAAGGTTTTCTGGTCTGGGGGCAAAGGTTTTCCAGAAGCGGAGGATGTTGACGGTTTTCGATCTTTAGGGCCGAAAGCCGTCAACATGTGATCATTGAGGCCATAGCGAGGGGAGCGCTTCTTTCCTGACCACCTTTGATCTCGGTATTCAGGGCGTGATGGATGGCGTTGCGACGACGATCGGCTCTCGATGCCGAATGCGCGCATGACCGCCTCGACATCACGGCTCGAAACGCCCCTGAGGCACATCCCGGCGACTGCATGACGGCCCGGACCAAGCGGCGCCCGCGCTCCGGCGATTGCGGGCAGGTCGATGCACCTGGTGCCGTTGGCATAGCCTCGACGCTTGGGCGTGCCGTAGCGGATCTGGAGCGCCATGCGGCCACTGTCGAGATCCGTGACCTTCAGGTTCGCTGCTTTCAAGGCGGGCAACCCTGCGGCGTAGGCCGTCGTCGGTGCCGCGCGCGCTTTTAGCGACGCTGCCGCCTCGGGAAACTGCACGAACTCATCGGCGCTCAGGATCGTCGGCAGCTTGCGCGGCGTGTGCACAGGGGCGATCCGCTCGGGGAGCTCCAACAGGTTCATCTTCACACCATATAAAAGCCGCAAGACGCAGACCGTCTGGTTGAGTGCCGGCTACGAAAAGCCCTGCGATACCAGATAGACCTGAAAGGCCCTGACATCTTCCGGCCCCAGCCGATCCGGTGAGTGGTCAGAATACCGGCTGAGCTTGGCAACGGCATGAATATAGGATCGTTGTATGGCCGGCGACAGGTTGCGAAGCGTTATGTCGTCGATCATGCGGCGGCGCAGCAGGCTGACCGCTGATATGGTATCAGCCATGAGACAGCTCCTGATCAAAGGTTGGTCTCAGCAACAAAACCTTCCCTTCAGCAGGCCATTTCCGCCAAGCGCGACGACACTCCCGCGTCAGCGAGTTCGTTCAATCCCCCCCGGGTCTGCATTCACGCGGGATGGAATCAGCGTAGGACGGCAGTGCAACCTGCTGTCGCTGGCCTGTTCCACGCTGCACCAGAGCGGGTTGCGCTCAGCTGGGGCAATCCACTCGTCCTGTGGATCGCAGCAGAGTTTGCGCAGCACGACGCGTTCGATCTGCGGGGCAAATGCAACTATCCGCAACTTAGATGGTCAGGCGCGTGGTTTGCGTTTTACGGCGCTGCGGATGTCGGACAAGGCAAAGGCACCGATGGTGGCACCAATGGCGTAATAGCTGACTGTGCCGATCGCAACCAACACCGCCAGGGCGAGGAACTTCAGCCCCGCCATTCCGAAAAGCGGGCCCAGCAACAGTGTGCCCAACCACAGGCAACCGCCCATACCAAGTGAGGCCACAACGATGCGCCAGACCCGGCGGCGCAGGCGGTCGTCGAAACGCGCCGCCTCGCCCATCTGTCGCCCACCCCGGGCCAGCAGCCAGACCATGGCCCAGGCGGCGAGGGTTGTGCCGATGGCGGCTGCCAGGAAACCGACGAATGGCATCAGACCAATTGCCACCGCAGCATTCACCACCAGCGACACCAGCGCATAGCGAAACGGCGACGTGGTGTCTTCGCGTGCGAAAAACAGCGGTTGCAGCACCTTTTGCAGCACGAAGGCCGGCAGGCCCAGACCATAGACCGCCAGCGTCAGGGCGGTTGCGGCGCTGTCGTCAGGGCCGAAGGCGCCGCGCTGGAACAGGGTGGCGACCACGGGCAGAGGGATCACCACGAAGGCCACGGCGCAGGGCACCGTCAGGGTCAGCGCCATTTCCGCCGCCCGGTTGAACGCATAGCGCCCGCCGGCCGTGTCGGTCGCGGCCAGACGGCGCGACAGTTCGGGCAACAAAACAACGCCGATGGCGATGCCCACCACCCCAAGCGGCAGTTGGTACAGCCGGTCGGCATAGTTCAGCCAGGCAATAGCGCCGTCATAAAAACTTGCCACCTGACGACCGACCAGAAGGTTGATCTGCACGACGCCACCGGCCAGCGCGGCAGGCGCGGCGATAAGTGCCAGCTTCTTCAGCTCGGGGGTGAAACGCGGGCGGCGAAGGGTCAGGCGGAACCCGGCACGCGACGCGGCCCACCAGACCAGCACAAGCTGGGCGATGCCGCCCACAGGCACGCACCAGGCCAAGGTCTGGCCGATCCGCGCGGCAATCGCATCGGTGGCTGACGGTCCGGTCAGGCCGGTAATCAGGATACCGGCGATGAACACCAGGTTCAGCAAAACCGGCGCGGCGGCGGCCGCCACGAAGCGGCGGTTGGCGTTCAGCACACCCGACACCAGCGCAGCCAGCGAAATCAGCAAGATGTAGGGAAAGGCGATGCGCCCATAGAGGACTGCCAGATCGAACCGCTCATCGCCGCGAAACCCGCTGGCCATGGCGGTGACCAGCCAGGGCATGACGATGACCCCGAGGGCGGTAAACATCGACAGAATGACGAACATCCCGGCGAAGGCATCCTGCGCAAAGCCCTTTGGGTCGTCGCCGCTTTCCAGCTTCTTGGAAAACAGCGGGATGAAGGCCATGTTGAACGCACCCTCGGCAAAGAACCGGCGGAACATGTTGGGCAAGGAAAATGCCACCAGAAACGCCTCGGCCATCGGGCCGGCGCCAAGATAGGCGGCGATCAGGATGTCGCGCACAAACCCCATGACACGGCTGGCCAGGGTCCAGCCGCCGACGGTGAAAAAGCCGCGCAGCATCACGAAACCCCTGGCATGTCAGCCGCTGTCACGCACGGGCCCGCGCGGCGCCCTGTTCGATGGCCTCGCGCAGTTTGCGTTCAAGGCTGCGCTGTTTGCTTTCGGAATAGAATTTAAGCCCGAACATGTCTTTCACATAAAAGGTATCGACCACCTGTTCGCCAAAGGTGGCAATCACCGCACTGGCAATCGAGATGTTGTTGCCGGCCAGGGTGCGGGTCAGGTCGTACAGCAGACCGGCCCGGTCGCGGGTATCAACCTCGATGATGGTATAGATTTCCGAGCCGTCGTTGTCGAAGGTGATCGAGGTGGGCACGCGAAAGCCGCGTTCGCGTTTCTTGATCTTGTCCTTGGGTTGCAGGGCATCGCGTGCCACGACCTCGCCTTTCAGGGTCTTGCCGATCATGCTGCGCAGCCGGCCAAGACGGCTTTCCTCGAACGGCGTGCCTTCGCTGTCCTGCACCCAGAACACCGCCGTGGCATATCCGTCATTGCTGGTATAGGTGCGCGCGTCCACAACATTGGCACCGACCAGAGCCAGCGCCCCGGCCAGGCGTGAAAAGATGCCGGGGTGATCGGCCATGGCGAAACAGGCGCGGGTGGCGTCGCGGTCGGGGTCGGGCTTCATGTTGATCTTGATGTCGCCTTCGCCAATCGTGCTGAGCAGTTTGGCAAATACCACATGGGTGTCGGTGTCCAGCCCCTGCCAATAGGGGGGATAGTGGCGTTGGGTTTCGGCGCGCAGGGCGGCCTTGTCCCAGTCGGGCAGCGCCTCGCGCAGGCGGCGGCGCGCCTCGGTGCCGCGGGTTTCGCGGTTCAGATCCTCAAGCCCGTTTTCCAGCGCCCGCGCGGTTTCCTTGTACAACGTGCGCAACAGCTGCGCCTTCCAGTTGTTCCAGGTGCCGGGACCGACGCCGCGGATGTCGCAGACCGTAAGTAACAGCAGCAGATCCAGCCGTTTGCGGTTGCGCACCGCCTTGGCGAAATCGCGGATCGTGCGCGGATCGGACAGGTCGCGCTTTTGCGCCATGTCCGACATCAACAGGTGATAGCGCACCAGCCATTCCACCGTATCGGTATCGGCCTGTTTCAGCCCCAGCCGCGGACAGACCCGCCGCGCGATCTGGGCGCCCAGCACGGAATGATCCTCGGCGCGGCCCTTGCCGATGTCGTGGAACAACAGCGCCAGATACAGCACCTTGCGGTTCACGCCCCCCGCCTTGACGATGGTCGAGGCCACGGGCAGATCGTCGTCCAGCTCGCCATGTTCGATCTGGGCCAGGGCGCTGATCACCTGGATGATGTGTTCGTCCACCGTATAGTGGTGGTACATGTTGAATTGCATCATCGCCACGATCGGCTCGAACTCGGGCAGGATGGCCGACAACATGCCCAGTTCGTTCATCCGTCGCAGGGCGCGTTCGGGGTTGGGGTATTTCAGGATCAGATCCATGAACAGGCGAACCGCCTCGGGGCTGCGGCGCAGCTTGTCGTCGATCAGGTTCAGGTTGGCGGCGATGGCGCGCATGGCGTCGGGATGCAACAGGTATCCGGTGCGCATCGCCTCGTCGAAGATGCGCAGCAGGTTCAGCGGGTCGGCCAGGAAGGCGGCGCGGTCGTCAAAGCTGATCCGGTTCTGCTTGATCGCATAGCCCGGACGCGCCTTTTTCTTGCGCCGGAAGAATCCCACCAGGCTGGGCGCCTGTTTCTTGTGATCGGCCTCAAGCGCGGTCAGCAGGATGCGCGTCAGCTCGCCCACCTTGTTGGCGTGGCGGAAATATTCCTGCATGAAATGTTCAACACCACGGCGCCCGCCCTTGTCGACATATCCCATCCGCTCGGCCACCTCGACCTGCATGTCGAAGGTCAGCTGATCCATCGCCCGGCCCGCCA
>JAACVA010000272.1 GCA_009992615.1 Rhodobacterales bacterium | reverse complement strand
ACGCGGCGAACCGGCACTATTGGGAATTGTCGGGGGGGGTGTCGGTGATCGGCGCGGCTTTGGTCATTGCGTGGCTGGCATTGTTGACGCCGCTTTTCGCGCAGGTGCCGGGGCTGTCGGTGTCGGCGATGTACTGGCCGATACCGCTGTTGATCGGGCTGTACGCCTTTGCGCTGCGCAACCGCCTGCCACGGGTGGCGCGTGGGTTGGCGGTGGGCGTGGCGATTTTGTGCGTGTCGCTGACCGCGCGCAGCCTGGATGAACCGTTGTGCGATGTCCTGCCATTGGGCACGCATTGGCTGTGGCATGTGCTGAACGCCGCCATGCTGGGCTGGATGATCGAGGTTCTGCGCCGTCACCGCCTTGAAGCGTCTGCCCGGCTTCGCTAAACGCAATCGGTAACCACTTCGGAGCCGCCCATGTCCATCGACACCGCAACCGCCGCCAAGGTGGCAAAACTGGCCCGGATCAAGGTTGATCCTGACGATCTGCCGGCCCTCGCGCAGGAATTCAACACGATCCTCGGCTTTATCGAGCAGTTGAACGCGGTGGACGTGACCGGCGTCGAACCGATGACCAGCGTCACCCCGCAGCGCCTGAAGCGGCGCGATGACGTGGTGACAGATGGCAACCAGCAAAAGGCGATCCTGGCCAATGCGCCCGATGCGCGCGAAGGGTTTTTTGCCGTGCCGAAGGTGATGGAATGATGTCTGATCTGAACAAACTGACGATTGCCGCCGCCCGTGATGGCCTGCGCGCCGGGGATTTCACCGCGACCGAACTGACCGAGGCATGCCTGACCGCCGTTGAAGGCGCCGGGGCGCTGAATGCCTTTGTGCACCATACGCCCGACATCGCGCGCCAACAGGCCGCGGCGGCCGATGCCCGAATCGGGGCAGGTGATGCGCCTGCGATGTGTGGTATTCCGCTGGGCATCAAGGATCTGTTCTGCACCAAGGGCGTGCCGTCGCAGGCCGCCAGCGCGATTTTGAAGGGGTTTCGCCCGGAATACGAATCCACCGTCACCCAGAATCTGTTCGATGCGGGCGCGGTGATGCTGGGCAAGCTGAACATGGATGAATTCGCCATGGGCTCGTCGAACGAAACCTCGACCTATGGTAATGTCGTCAACCCGTGGCGGCGCGGCACCGACACCGCCGATCTGACACCCGGGGGCAGTTCGGGGGGGTCTGCCGCCGCCGTGGCCGCCGATCTGTGTCTGGCGGCCA
Source organism: Rhodobacterales bacterium (assembly GCA_009992615.1). Lineage (GTDB taxonomy): Bacteria > Pseudomonadota > Alphaproteobacteria > Rhodobacterales > Rhodobacteraceae > Oceaniglobus. Next base: position 1,000 of record JAACVA010000272.1, on the reverse strand, counting down.
CCGGCACCGACACGGGCGGGTCGATCCGCCAGCCGGCGGCCTTTGTTGGCATCACCGGCCTGAAACCCACCTACGGGCGCTGTTCGCGCTGGGGCATCGTGGCGTTTGCCAGTTCGCTGGATCAGGCCGGGCCGATGACCCGCGATGTGCGCGACAGTGCCATCATGCTGGGCGCAATGTGCGGCCACGACCCCAAGGATTCGACCAGCGCCGATCTGCCGGTGCCCGATTTCGAGGCAGCGTTGTCCGGTGACATCCGGGGCAAGACCATCGGCATTCCCAGGGAATACCGCATGGACGGTATGCCTGCCGCAATCGAAAAGCTGTGGGCTGACGGCGCCGATATGCTGCGCGATGCCGGGGCAAAGATCGTCGATATTTCGCTGCCACACACCAAATACGCGCTGCCTGCCTACTATGTCATCGCCCCCGCCGAGGCATCGTCGAATCTGGCGCGCTATGACGGTGTGCGGTTCGGTCACCGGGCGAAATTGGCCCAGGGCGACGGTATCACCGAGATGTACGAGAAAACCCGCGCCGAAGGGTTTGGCAAAGAGGTGCAACGCCGGGTGATGATTGGCACCTATGTTCTGTCCGCCGGGTTTTATGACGCCTATTACAACCGTGCCCGCAAGGTGCGCACCCTGATCAAACAGGATTTCGACAGTGTCTTTGCTGAGGGCGTCGATGCCATCCTGACGCCCGCCACCCCGTCGGCGGCGTTTGAATTGGGCTCCATGGCCGATGCCGACCCGGTGCAGATGTACCTGAATGACGTGTTCACCGTGACCGTCAATCTGGCCGGTCTGCCGGGCATTGCGGTGCCTGCGGGGCTGGACAAGGATGGTCTGCCGCTGGGTCTGCAACTGATCGGGCGGCCCTGGGGCGAGGCGGATCTGTTGAACACCGCCTTTTCACTGGAACGTGCGGCCGGTTTCATGGCCAAACCCGCCAAATGGTGGTAGCCTGGTGTGTCATGCGGGCAAGGAAAGTGTGGGCA
>JAACVA010000271.1 GCA_009992615.1 Rhodobacterales bacterium | reverse complement strand
GTCGATCCGCGAGGCGGCTCTGGGGCTTGGCGCATCAAGACAACAGGTCGTGTTCCAACACGTGCTGCCGTTGGCCATGCCGGGGATCCTGACCGGGACGATCATCGGTCTGGCGCAGGCGCTGGGCGAAACCGCGCCACTTTTGCTCATCGGGATGAACGCCTTTATCACCTCCGCACCGTCGGGACCGTTCGAAAGTGCGACGGCCCTGCCCACGCAGATCTTCATCTGGGCAGACAGCCCCGAACGCGGGTTCGTGTCGCGCACCTCTGCCGCGATCCTTGTCCTGCTCGGGTTTCTGGTACTGATGAATGGCGTCGCAATTTACCTGCGCCAAAAATTCGAACGCAAATGGTAAGCGTCCACGTAGAAGGATAAAGGTATGGATGACTTGAGAAAAATCGAACGGGACGTGAAGATGACCGACATCAAGATCACCGCCAGAAACGTGAACGTTCACTATGGCAGCACGCATGCAATCAAGGATGTAAACGCCGAAATCGCCGACAAGACAGTTACGGCCTTCATCGGTCCGTCGGGCTGCGGCAAATCCACGTTTCTGCGTTGCCTGAACCGCATGAATGACACGATCGACGTCTGCCGCGTCGAAGGCGACATCAAAATCGATGGCAAGAACATCTATGCAAAGACCGTGGATCCGGTGCAACTGCGCGCCCAGGTTGGCATGGTTTTCCAGAAACCGAACCCGTTTCCGAAGTCGATTTACGACAATATCGCCTATGGCCCCCGCATCCACGGTCTGTCCAGGTCGAAGGCCGAACTGGATGAGATTGTCGAAAAGGCCCTGCGCCGCGGAGCAATCTGGGACGAGGTCAAGGACCGGCTTAAAGAGTCGGGCACCGGCCTTTCGGGCGGTCAGCAACAGCGCCTTTGTATCGCGCGCGCCATTGCAACCGAGCCCGAAGTGCTACTGATGGATGAACCCTGCTCGGCGTTGGACCCCATCGCAACCGCCCAGGTCGAGGAACTGATCGACGAGTTGCGGCGCGACTATTCGGTTGTAATCGTCACGCACTCCATGCAGCAGGCGGCGCGCGTCAGCCAGAAAACAGCGTTTTTCCATTTGGGTCAGATGGTCGAATTCGGCGATACGGATCAGATATTCACCAACCCCAAGGATCCGCGCACCGAAAGTTATATAACGGGACGGATCGGTTAAGGAACGCCGCCATGAATGAAAAACACATCGTTGCATCGTTCGACCGCGATCTCGAAGGCATTCAGGCCGCCGTGATGAAAATGGGCGGTCTCGTCGAAGAGGCGCTGCGCAATGCGGTCAGTGCCCTGGAAACGCGCGATATGGAACTGGCCGCAAACGTCCGCGTCGGCGATCGTGTCATCGACGAAATGGACCTTGAGATCAAGACAGACGCCGCGAAACTTCTGGCGCTGCGGTCACCCACCGCGGTGGATTTGCGCACCGTCCTGTCGGTGATGGACATCAGTTCGCATCTGGAACGCTGTGGCGATCTGGCCAAGAACATCGCGAAACGGACATTGGCGACCGTGGAATTCCAGGACATCAGCGGTACGCTGTCCGCAGCGCGGCGCATGGGCAACTTTGTTGAGATCATGATTCGGGATTCTCTGGATGCCTACATCCAGCGCGACGTCGAAAAGGCCCGTGAAATCATCGAACGCGATGCCGAGGCCGATCAGATCTACAATACCCTGTTCCGCTCGCTCCTGACCCACATGATGGAGGATCACCGCAATATCGCCTTCGGCATGCACCTGCATTTCATCGCCAAAAATATTGAGCGCGTCGGCGATCATGCCACCGGGATTGCCGAACAGGCGATTTATCTGGTGACGGGAGAACTGCCCGATGACGACCGCCCCAAAGAAGACCGCACGGCCCTGGGGCATCTGGACACCACTGCATGATGACATAACCTCAGGCAGCAGTTCTGGTTTTCGATGAGGAACCGGCGCAACGCGAACTCCCGGCCTGCAATTTTGAAAACGCAGGTGTTCGGGTCGTCCATGCCTGTCACTTCAACGACGTGGTCCTGTTGATCGAAGAAGAACATTCAGACATCATTCTGCTCGACTGGATATTGCCCGACACCTTCGATCTGCCGTCACATCAAGGTCAACCGATTGAGCATCCTGAAGTCTGGAAATTCTGCCGAAAGGGTTCAGGCATCCTGGCGTTCCACTTGATGCGGCCTTCGTGTCGGCGGCCCATTTGTCGTCGATCTCGACCCGCACGGCGCTGACGAGGCGCAACAGGGCGTCTTCGCCGGGGCAGACCCTGACCTTGACGGTGCGCCGTTTGAGTTCCTGCTGGACAGAGCGTTCGATCGGGTTTGAGGTGCGCAGCCGTTTTCGGTGATGTCCAGAGGGTGGCGCATCTTCTCGTACCGGGCGTCGGCCGCGCTCCAGCGATTGCGGGCAGAACGGCTCCCCTTCGTGCCCGGCC
>JAACVA010000275.1 GCA_009992615.1 Rhodobacterales bacterium | reverse complement strand
AACGTCAGCCCATGTTCGCCCAGAGCCTTCAGGGCGCCCAGATGCGCCGTTCCCTGCGCCCCACCACCGCTGAGCACGAGGCCGAGCGCCCGCCCCTCGATAAAGCGCAACAGGCGGGCGATCTGTTCCGGGGCATCCAGTGCGATGTGCAGGTGACGGTGCGGCTGGCGGCGGGTCAGCCACAGCGCGGTGCCACTGATCGCCGTGCCCCGTGCCGCACGCCACAGCACCAGCGACACCGGCGCACCCGCACCGGGCCGCCGCAGCGCCGGGGCCGACAGATCGGGTGGTCGTGCGAGCGGCGCAAAATCAAATATCTCATCCACTTCGCCCAACAGGCTGTCGGGCGGCGCGATCAGCAGAACGCGCTGGCCCGCCGCCTCAAGGCGGTGCAGCTCTGCAAGGGGGTCGCGCGCATGGCCGCCCCACACGACCGCCCATCCCTCAAGGCCCACAGCCAGTGCAGACACCACCGCGTCGGGCACATCGCCCAGAAATGCGACGCTGCGCGGTGCAAGGGGCCGCATCGGCGGGGCGGTTCGGCTTGTCTCGGCCAGGCGCCGCGCCAGGCTGGCCATGATCGCCTGATTGATCTGTGGAACATTCTGCGCCAGCCTGTCCCACTGGGCGCGGCCCAGGGCCAGAACAGTACCGCTGCGCGCCGCGACCACATCGGCAGACCGCAGGCCGCCGGCAAAGAACGCAATTTCGCCAATCGGTTCGCCCGCACCGATGTCGGCAATGGCATGGCCCCGGGTGCGCACCGTGAACCGGCCGCGCAGGACAAGATACAGATCATCAGCAACCGCCCCTTCGGTGATCAGATGCATCCCCTGTTCAACTTCGATCCGCCGTGCCGCCGACAGAAGCTGGGCAAGATGCGCAACGCTGAGCCCTGACAAAAGCCGGGTCTGACGCAGGGCGCGGATGGCGGGGTCATCGGGGGCGGTCATCGGGGGCTACGCTGATATGGCGGTTGAAGAGGGCCTGCCGGACCTTGGCCAAGATCCGGACCACCACGAAGGAAAGGTTCACAGGACAGCAAAGGCAGGGGTGGTGACTGCAAAAAGGGCCGCAGCATATCGCGCGGCCCTTTCGATCGGGCATAGTGGCCCGGTGGCATCATAAAGGGCGCGGTTACAGGCCCCACTTTTCCCGGGTTGCCGCGAAGAAACCGCCGGCCTCTTTCACCTTGATCCAGTTGTTGACATAGTTGATCCACACCTGATCGGCCTGGGGCAACAGCATGGCAATCGGCGAGGGCGCGCGGGGTTCGGCATTCTTTACCCGGACGACCCCAAAGCGCTCGGCCAGATCGGCACCTTCGATGTTCGAGGTCACAAATACATCGGCCCGGCCCGCCAGCACCTCTTGAAAGCCACGCGCCGGGGCCTCGACCACCTTGATTTCGGCGTTGGGAAACCAGGTTCTGATGAAACCTTCGAATGTCGTGCCCAACTCGGTCGAAACTGTCACGCCGGGCTGGTTGATCGAGTCGTATCCGTCAAACTTGTCGGCATTGGCGGGCATGGTGAACGGAAACATATCGGCCGACAGATAACTGTCGGAAAAACCGGCCACCTTGGCGCGCGTCGGGCTGATGCTGGCACTGCCGGTCATGTGGTATTTGCCCGCCACAACGCCGTTGACCAGGGTTTTCCAGTCGGTCGGCACGAATTCCACCGTCACCCCCAGATCCTTTGCCAGTTCGGTCATCACGTCGATGTCAAACCCTTTGTAGCTGTTGGTCGCCGGATCACGCTGGGTCATCGGCACCCAATCGCCGGTCGTCCCTACCTTGAGCACCCCGCCGTCAAGAATTTCGTTCAGCACCGATTGTGCGCTGGCGCCCGCCGCAACCGCCAAACCCAAAGTCAGGGCAGCAACGCCCATAAGTTTTCTCAACATCTTCATCTCCTTGTTGCACCGACCCCCAAGCGGGATACCGATATTATGCCCTTGTCGCGTGACATAGACCACTATTAACATGCGACAACGGCCATCCCGCCATACGCCTGCCCAGGAGCATCCGTTTGCCCGATTCCGCCATCGAAATGATCGGTGTCAACAAGTGGTTTGACGACTTTCATGTGCTGAAAAACATAGATCTGACCGTCGCCAAGGGCGAAAAGGTGGTGATCTGCGGCCCATCCGGTTCGGGCAAATCCACCGTCGTGCGCTGTATCAACCGGCTGGAACGTCACCAGAAGGGCGTCATCCGGGTTGATGGCATCGAGCTGACCGATGACGAACGCAGCATCATCGCCATCCGGTCGGAGGTGGGCATGGTGTTTCAGCAGTTCAACCTGTTTCCACACCTGTCGGTGCTGGACAACCTGACCCTCGGCCCGATCAAGGCGCGCGGCCTGTCGCGCCGCGACGCAGAGGACCGCGCGCGCCAGTACCTTGACCGCGTGCGCATTCCCGAACAGGCCGACAAGATGCCGGGCCAGTTGTCGGGCGGCCACCAACAGCGCGTGGCGATTGCGCGCTCGCTGTGCATGGAACCCAA
>JAACVA010000068.1:13158-13649 GCA_009992615.1 Rhodobacterales bacterium | reverse complement strand
TCAGGGCCCCGGCCGATGTGCCCGAGATGGCGGCGATCTCCACCTCGGGGTTGTCGAGCAACACATCCAGCACGCCCCAGGTGAACGCCCCGTGGGCCCCGCCGCCCTGAAGCGCAAGGTTCAGGGGCTTGGTCCTTGGTTCAGCCTTGCGCGCCATGGGTCTTTTCCCAAAGCGCGATCATGTCGCTGACCTTGATCCCGTTGATCGTCATGTCGGTGACGTTGGCATCCCCTATGGACAGGCCTGTCAGGTTGGCGAATTGAATGCTGGCGCCGGACAAGTTCACCTCGGAGAAGGTCGCGTCCGAGAGGTTGGCGTTGTGAAACCGCAAGCCCTTGGCATTCACATCATCCACGAGGGCATTCATCAGATTCGCGTCGCGGACCGCCGCATCCTTGAGGCTGACACCCGTGAAGGACGACCCGCCCAGATCCATGTTTTCGACGGTCAACTTGTCTCGGCCGGCTTCGGGTTCATCAGTCACGCGCAC
>JAACVA010000068.1:3893-13137 GCA_009992615.1 Rhodobacterales bacterium | reverse complement strand
TTCGTGGTCTGCCCGGCGGCCAAGCTGCCGCTCGCCACGAGCCCGCAATGGGTGCATGACACCTACAGTTTCCTCATTGCCGTGCTGACCTTTGCCATCGTGTTCGGCGCCTTTGCCGGCAATGTGCTTTATGGCGCGATGCGGGCCGTGCCGCGCGGGCAGGTCGAGACGGCCGAGGCCTATGGCATGACGCGCGGTCAGGCGTTCCGCCGGGTGATCGTGCCGCAGATGTGGGTCTATGCCCTGCCCGGCCTGTCGAACCTGTGGATGGTGCTGATCAAATCGACGCCGCTCCTGTTCCTGCTGGGGTTGCAGGACATCGTCTATTGGGCGCGCGAGCTTGGCAGTACGCAGACGCCGCGCTTTACCGCCTATCCGCATGGCGACTGGCGGATGTGGTATTTCCTGTTCCTGCTGGTGTTCTACCTCGCCTTTACCAAGCTGTCCGAGGTGGTGCTGGGCCGGCTGATGCTGCGGCTCACGCGCGGGCAGGCAACGCTGGGCGGCGAGACCCAGCGAAAGGCGGCGGCATGACCTGTGGTGAGGTGATCGCGAATTACTGGCTGCGCGCGCTGGGTCACGGGCTGCGGGCGCTTCCGACCTCCGATTTCACGCTGTGCCAGCAGTTCACGCTGATCGCCTCGGGGCTGGTGTGGAACATCTATTTCGGGGCCATCGCGCTGCTGGCGGGGTTCTTCCTGGCCTCGGCACTGGCGCTGGGCAAGGCCTCGCCCCGGCTCTGGCTGCGCAAGCCTTCGGAATGGTTCATCTTTGTCTTTCGCGGCTCGCCGCTGTTCATCCAGTTCTTCTTTGCCTATTTCCTCTTTCTCAACATCAAGGGCAGCTATCCCGAGATGGGCGTGCTGACCTCTGCCGGGGTCGGCGCGGCGATCGTGCTGTTTCTCAACACCGCCGCCTATACCGGGGAGATCTTTTACGGCGCGCTGCAATCCATCCCGCGCGGCGATATCGAGGCGGCGGATGCCTATGGCCTGTCAGGCTGGGCCCGCTTTCGCCGGGTGATCTGGCCTACGATGCTGCGGCTGGCCTGGCCCGCCTATACGAACGAGGCGATATTCCTCTTTCACGCCACCACGCTGGTGTTCTTTTCCGGCTTTCCGGTGGTGCAGCAATCGGGCGATGCGCTCTATTACGCGCGCTATTTCGCGGACAAGACCTTCAACCCGTTCATCCCCTACCCGATCCTCGCCTTGTATTTCATCCTGCTCACGCTGGGGATCATCGGGCTGTTCGGCCTTGTAAACCGGCGGCTGAACAGGCACTTGCCACAAGACAGGCGCGCGCGCCTGAGATTTCGACCACAGGTGATACGATGAGCTGGCTCGACGAGCATCCCGAAATTCGCAACGTGCGCTGCGGCGCCGCCGACCTGAACGGTCAGGCGCGGGGCAAGCGGGTGCCGGTGAAATTCGCCCGCAAGATCGAGGAAGAGGGCACGCGCTTTCCGCTTTCGGTGCTCAACCTCGACATCTGGGGCGAGGATGTGGAGGACAGCCCGCTGGTGTTCGAAATCGGCGATCCCGACGGTGTGCTGCGCCCGACCGAGCGCGGCTATGTGCCGATGCCCTGGCTTGCGATGCCCTCGGCGCTCTTGCCGCTGTGGATGTACACCGAAGAGGGCGCGCCCTTTGAGGGCGATCCGCGGCAGGCGCTGGCGACGGTCCTGAACCGCTACACGGCGCGGGGGCTGACGCCGGTGGTGGCGACCGAGATGGAGTTCTACCTCGTCGATGACAGCGGCAAGGAGATCCGCCAGCCGAAAAGCCCGCGTTCGGGCAAGCGGCGGATGGGGGCCGACATCCTGTCGCTGCGCGCGCTCGATGCGTTCGACATGTTCTTCAACGATCTTTATGACGCCTGCGACGAGATGGACATCCCCGCCGAGGCGGCGATTTCCGAGGTGGGGCTGGGCCAGTTCGAGATCAACCTCGTGCATGTGCCCGATGCGCTCAAGGCCGCCGATGACGCCTGGCTGTTCAAGATGCTGGTGCGGGGTCTGGCGCGCAAGCATGGCATGGCGGCGAGCTTCATGGCCAAACCCTATGAGGATTTCGCGGGCTCGGGGCTGCACACGCATTTCTCGGTGCAGGATGCGGCCGGCGCCAATATCTTTGCCAATGGCACGCATGAGGGCACCACGATGCTGCATCAGGCCATCGCCGGATGCCTGCGCGCGATCCCCGACCTCGCGCTGATCTTTGCGCCCCATGCCAACAGCTATGACCGGCTGGTGCCCGAGGCCCATGCCCCGACGGGCATCTGCTGGGCCTATGACAACCGCACCGCGTCGATCCGCGTGCCCGGTGGCAGCCTTGCCGCGCGGCGGGTGGAACACCGGGTCGCGGGGGGCGATGTGAACCCCTATCTGTTTCTCGCCGCCGTGCTGGGCTCTGCCCTGATCGGGATCGAGGACGCGATGACCCCGCCGCCGCCGATCGTCGGCAATGCCTATGAACAGGATCTGGTGCAGATCCCCGCGACCTGGGCCGAGGCGATCGACACTTTCGAGCACAGCACGCTGGCGCGGCGGATCTTTCCCGAGCTTCTCATCAACAATTTCGTCATGACCAAGCGGCAAGAGCTGCACTACATGGCCGAACTGTCGCCCAGCCAGCAGATCGAGCTGTATCTGGATACGGTCTGACCCCGTGATCTGCCGCCGGTGACCGCCCCTTGCCCTGTCACCCGCCTGCCGCTACCCTTGGACACCTCTCACCTCGAGATCAGCATGAAGATAGGCATCCTGCAAACCGGCGAAGCGCCTGACGCGCTGCGGCCGGATTTTGGCGACTACCCTGACCTGTTCACGCAATTGCTGGCCGATCAGGGCCTGGCATTCGCCACCTACCGCGTGCTCGACATGCAGTTTCCCGCTGGCGTGCGTGACTGCGACGGCTGGCTCATCACCGGTTCGCGCCACGGCGCCTATGAGGACCACGCCTTCATCCCCCCGCTCGAGGATTTCATCCGCGATTGCTTTGCCGCGCGCGTGCCGCTGGTGGGGGTGTGCTTTGGCCACCAGATCATCGCGCAGGCACTGGGCGGAAGGGTCGAGAAATATCCGGGCGGCTGGTCGGTTGGCCGGCAGGTCTATGATTTTGACGGCGAAGAGGTCGCGCTCAACGCCTGGCATCAGGATCAGGTGACGCAGCGCCCCGCGGCCGCGCGTGTCTGCGCCAGCAACGGGTTTTGCGAAAACGCGGCGCTGGTCTATGGTGACAGCATCTTTACCGTGCAGGCGCATCCCGAGTTTACCCCCGATTTCGTGGCGGGCCTGATCGAGAAACGCGGCCGTGGGCTGGTCCCCGACCCGCTGCTCGACGCCGCCACAGCGCAGACCGACGCCCCCGTGGACAACACGCGACTGGCCCGCCAGATCGCCGATTTCTTCAAACAACACGAGCCCGCATCATGAGCTGGACAGACGAGATCCCCCCCGCCGCGCGCGCCTATCTGGAGGCGAACCGCCTCGACGAGGTCGAATGCATCGTCCCCGACCTGCCCGGCATCTCGCGCGGCAAGGCGGTGCCGGCGGCCAAATGGGAACGCCAGCAGTATTTCCACCTGCCCAATTCGATCTTCTTCCAGACCATCACCGGCGACTGGGGCGAGGCCGCCGTGGACGGCTTTACCGAGCCCGACATGATCCTGCGCCCCGACCTGTCCACCGCGACCGCTTGCCCCTGGGCCGCCGATGGCACGCTACAGGTGATCCACGACGCCTATGACCAGAAGGGCCGTCCCATCGGCTGCGCCCCGCGCAATGTGCTCAAACGGGTGATCGAGCTTTACAACAAGGAGGGCTGGTATCCCATTGTCGCCCCCGAGATGGAGTTCTACCTCGTCGCGCGCCATATCGACCCCGCCAAGCCGATCGAGCCGATGATGGGCCGCACCGGCCGCCCCGCCGCCGCGCGTCAGGCCTATTCGATGTCCGCCGTCGATGATTACGGCCCGGTGATCGACGACATCTATGAATTCGCCGAGATCCAGGGGATCGAGATCGACGGCATCACGCAAGAGGGCGGCGCCGGCCAGCTCGAGATCAACCTGCGCCATGGCGACCCGCTGAAACTCGCCGACGAAGTGTTCTATTTCAAACGCTTGCTGCGCGAGGCGGCGCTGAAACACGACTGTTTCGCCACCTTCATGGCCAAGCCGATCGAAGGCGAGCCGGGATCGGCCATGCATGTCCACCACTCGGTCACGGATGCCAAGGGGCGCAACATCTTCAACGGGCCACATGGCGGCGAGACGGACGCCTTCTTTCACTTCATCGGCGGCTTGCAGCAACATATGCCCAGCGTGATCGCCGTGATCGCGCCCTATGTGAACAGCTACCGCCGCTATGTGCGCAACCATGCCGCGCCGATCAACCTCGAATGGGGCCGCGACAACCGCACCACCGGCCTGCGCGTGCCGATCAGCCCGCCCGAAGGCCGGCGCGTGGAAAACCGCCTCGCCGGGATGGATTGCAACCCCTACCTGTGCATCGCGGCCAGCCTCGCCTGCGGCTATCTGGGCATGAAGAACGAGCTCTGGGCCGACAAGCGCTATCAGGGCGACGCCTACAAGGCCGAGGACGAGATCCCGCAGGGGCTGAACGCCGCGCTTGACCTCTTTGACGCGGCCAAGGAGATGCACGAGGTGCTGGGCCCCGAATTCGCCCGCGTCTATTCCATCGTGAAACGCACCGAATATGACGAATTCCTGCAGGTCATCAGCCCGTGGGAACGTGAACATCTGCTGCTGAACGTATGAACCCGCTCTACCGCAACGATCCGCCCGGCGCCTACCCACCCAGCTGGTATGCCGCCACCGCCTCCATCGGCCCGCAGCGCCCGGCGCTCGCGGGCGATCTGCGCGCCGATCTGTGCATCGTCGGCGCGGGCTATACCGGGCTCTGGGCCGCGCGGGTGGCGGCCGAGGCCGGGCTGCGCGTGGTGGTGCTCGACGCGCATCGCGTCGGCTTTGGCGCCTCGGGGCGCAACGGCGGGCAGGTCGGCACCGGCTACAACAAGGGGCAGAAATGGCTCGCGGCGCGGCTCGGCGCGGGGCGCGCCCGCGCGCTGTGGGACATCGCCGAGGCCGCCAAGGCGCAGGTGCGCGACTTCTGCGCCACCCACGCGCCCGAGGCACGCTATCTGCCCGGTGTGGCACATGGGGAATATTCCACCGGCGAAGCCCGCGCCATGCGTGACGAGGCCGACCATCTGGCCCGCGAATACGGCTATGACCAGATCGAAGTCATGGGCCGCGACGCCATCCAGGCACTGGTGAAAACCCCGCATTATCAGGGCGGTATCCTCGACATGGGCGCGGGCCACCTGCACCCGCTGCGCTATGCGCTGGCGCTCGCGCGCCATGCCGAGGCCGCAGGCGCGCAGATCCACGAGCTGACCGAAGCGACAGCCATCTCGCCGGGCGCGCCTGCGACCGTGCTGACGCCGCAAGGCCGCGTGGTGGCCGACCATGTGATCCTCGCCGGCAACGGCTATCTGCCGAACCTGCAAGGCACCGTCGCCGCCCGCGTGATGCCGATCAACAGCTTCATCGCCGCGACAGAACCGCTGGGTGAGCGCGCCGCACAGGTGCTCGCCCGTGACATCGCCGTGGCCGACAGCAAATTCGTCGTCAACTACTACCGCCTGTCCGAGGATCGCCGCTTTCTCTTTGGCGGGCGCGAAAGCTATACGCTGGGCTATCCCGCTGACATCACGACGAAATTGCAGCAGCGCATGGTGCATCTGTTCCCGCAGCTCGCCGGTGCCCGCATCGATCATGTCTGGGGCGGCACGCTGGGCATCACCATGTCGCGCCTGCCGCATCTTGCCCGCGTGGCGCCCAATATCCTGTCGGGCGCGGGGTTCTCCGGCCATGGCGTCGCGCTCTCGGGCATGGCGGGCCGCGTGATGGCCGAGGCGGTGATCGGCCAGACCGGCCGGCTTGACGTGATGGCGGCCCTGCCCGTGCCGCCCTTTCCCGGCGGCGCGGCGATGCGCGCGCCGCTGCTCACGCTGGCGATGACCTGGTTTGCCCTGCGCGACCGGCTGGGGATCTAGCCGCGCCATTCTGTCTTGGCACTGTCACATGGGTCATGTTAGATATTCCTGAAAACACCTTTCAGGAAATCGGAAATGACCCAGACCCCGCTTCCCGACCTCTACGCCGCCGAACCGATCCCCGCCGCCGCCATGGCCGAGGTGACGCGGATCCTGACCACCGGCGACCTGTTCCGCTATACCGCGCAAACCTCGCCCGTGGCGCTGCTCGAGGCCGAATTCGCGGCGCTGCTGGGGTCGAAATACGCGCTCGCCGTCTCCTCCTGCTCGGCCGCACTCTTCCTCACGCTCAAATCGCTCGACCTGCCGCGCGGCGCCCGCGTGCTGATCCCCGCCTTCACCTTCGCCGCCGTCCCCTCGGCGGTGGTCCATGCCGACATGGTGCCGGTGCTCTGCGACTGCGGCGACGATTACCGCATCGACATGGCCGATTTCGCGGCAAAATTGCCCTCCGTCGATGCCGTGCTCATCAGCCACATGCGCGGCCATACCTCGGACATGGACGCCATCATGGCCGCCTGCGACGCGGCCGGCCTGCCGGTGATCGAGGACGCCGCCCACAGCCTCGGCACCACCTGGGCCGGGCGCAATATCGGCACCATCGGGCGCGCGGGCTGCTTCAGCTTCCAGTCCTACAAGCTCCTCAACGCAGGCGAAGGCGGCATCATGGTCAGCGACGACGCCGACCTGATCGCCCGCGCCGTCATCATGTCGGGCGCCTACGAGCATAACTGGGCCAAACACCCCGTGCTGCACAGCGCCTTTGCCCGCTGGCAAAACCGCCTGCCGCTCTACAATCTGCGGATGAACACGCTCTCCGCCGCGATCATCCGCCCGCAATTGCCCGAACTCGCCCGCCGCGTGGCCAATGGCCGGCGCAACCACGACCATGTCGCGGCCCGCCTCGCGGCCTCGCCCCATGTCCATGTCCCCGCCCCCCTGCCGGGCGAATTGCGCGCGCCCGACAGCATCCAGTTCAACCTGCCCGGCCTGACCGACCACCAGATCACAGCCTTCGTGGCCGGGGCCGAGGCGATGGGCCTCAAGGTGCAGGTCTTCGGCACCACCCGCGACAACGCCCGCGCCTTCTGGAACTGGGGCTTCCTCGGCGAGGCGCCCACCCTGCCCCGCACCCGCGCCATGCTGATGCGGGCCTGCGACCTGCGCCTGCCCGCGCGCCTGAGCCTCGCCGATTGCGATGTCATCGCCGACGCATTGCTCGACGCACTCCACACCGCGACCGAGGACAATCGCGCCTACGGCACCTGAGCCTTGATCATCTTTTGGCCCCAAATATCCTGGGGGTGAATGCCGCAGGCAGAGGGGGCAAAGCCCCCTTTCACAGCAGCCTCATCCCCGCTCCGAGCCATGGCAGCCCGGCGCGCGCCGGCGCCACGATCATCTCGTCCACCAGCGGGCGCAGGCGCGCGGCAATCTGCGCGGGCATGTCGCCCAGGACACCCCGCCGCGCGGTCAGCGAGAGCATCCGCGACAAGGGCGGCAGCGGCAGCGGATGCACCTCGACCGCCGCGCGGAACCGCTGCGCGCGCATCCAGCCCAGGGGCGTCAGGATCGTCCAGCCGCTGCCCGCGGCCACCATCGCCATGATCGCATGATAACTGTCGAGCTCGAAGCGATGCGCCAGCGTCAGGTTCTGGCGGGCCAGATGCGCGGCGATCAGCCGGCCCATGTGATGGCGCGTGGTGTATTGGATCAGCGGCAGGCGGCGCAGGCGGCGCAGCGCCTCCTCCGCCCCCGCCCCCGCCGGCAAAAGCCCCTGCGGCACCGCCACGACAAAGGGCTCCTCGAGCAGCGGATGCACCTCCATCCCCTCGCCCGCCACCCCCATATCCGCCGCCACGATCACATCGAGCGCGCGGGCGTCGAGCAGATCGAACAGCCTGTGACTCGCCCCGGTCTCGAGCAGGAACTGGCAGTTGCGCATCTCCTCGGCCAGTGCGGCGAGCAGGCGCGGCGTTACGTCGGCGTCGAAATCCTCGATCATCCCGAGGCGGAACCGCGTCAGCCGCGACAGGTCGGCCATGGCAAGCTCGGCGCGGGCCTGGTCGGCCTCGTTCAGGATCGTGTTGGCGCGGCGCAGGAACATCGCGCCTGCGGGGGTCAGCGTCACCGGCCTTTCACCGCGGTTCAGCAGGCTGGTGCCGATCGCGCCCTCGAGATTGGTGAGCTGCTGGCTCACCGTGGCGGCCGATGTGCCGAGCCGGCGCGCGGCGGCCGAGATCGACGCCTCTTCGGCCGTGGCCACAAAGACCTCGATCCCCCACAGCGTGATCCGCCCAGCCGACCCCGACATGCCCCGCCCTCTTGACCTCAGGTCGCGACCCTAGGCGCGAAGCCCCCCGCGCGCAACCGATTGAAAGACCGCGCCGCCCCCTCTAGGCTGGGCCCAGCAAAACAAGAGGTTTATCATGCGAGACGAGAGCCCCAACAGCTGGGAAGGCCGCGCCGACGCGCATTCCTTCTACGGCTTTACCGACCTGCCCACGATCCATGACCGCGGTGCCGTCGTGCTGACCCATGGCAAGGGCCCCTATGTGTTCGATGTGCACGGGCGGCAATATCTCGACGCCAATTCCGGCCTGTGGAACATGGTCGCAGGCTTTGACCACCCCGGCCTGATCGCCGCCGCGCAGGCGCAATATGCGCGTTTTGCGGGCTATCATTCCTTCTTTGGCCGGATGTCGGACCAGACCGTCATGCTGTCGGAAAAGCTGATCGAGGTCTCGCCCTTTGCGGATGGCAAGGTGTTCTACACCAATTCCGGGTCCGAGGCCAATGACACCATGGTCAAGATGCTGTGGTTCATGTGGGCCGCCGAGGGCCAGCCGCAGCGGCGCAAGATCCTGACCCGCATCAACGCCTATCACGGTGTCACCGCCGTGTCGGCCAGCATGACCGGCAAGCCCTACAACAGCGTCTTTGGCCTGCCGCTGCCCGGTTTCCTGCATCTGTCCTGCCCGCATTACTGGCGCAATGGCGCCGAGGGCGAGAGCGAGGCGCAGTTCACCGCGCGCATGGCGGCAGAACTCGAAGAGGTCATCGCGCGCGAGGGCGCCGATACCATCGCGGGGTTCTTTGCAGAGCCGGTGATGGGCGCGGGCGGCGTGATCGTGCCGTCGGACGGCTATTTCCAGGCGATC
>JAACVA010000068.1:954-3632 GCA_009992615.1 Rhodobacterales bacterium | reverse complement strand
ACGGACAAGAGGGCAGCGATCGAGCAATTTCTTTCAATCATCGAAAATGTAAGTTAGCAGATCGATACAGATATTGAAATAGATGACCATTCAATTTGACAGCTATGATGAGCTACCATTCCTGATGCTAGCTCGTCAGCTCTATACTAGCTCCTCGTTTAATGAGATCACACTTGTTAAAAAATTAGAATTGAATCGAAGATTCTCAAAAGGGTTCATGTTGGCTCGATAGTACCCTTAATATCAGCAAACATACACAAAACTAAAATAGTTTAGTTAATTTCTTGGTCGAGAAGGAATCAGTGTCAACAATTAAGCTCTCACAAACCCAACAACTCAAATCTACATATCTTTTGCATTTTCTATTGTGAAATTGGTCCCCCTGAATCTCATTGTATTTTTAGATTTATATTTAGATGCTGCCTGGTTTCATACTGTGGGGAGGGAGTGCTTTAATTATCCGATATATGGTAGAGAAGGAACGGCAGCGTCGATTTAAGCTGGTGAAGACTAGTCCTCAGCTATGTAATAATGTAGTCGGAGGATATAAAATATTTTATGGAGGCGTCATATATCCAGTAATATTGTTTCTGACATCAATTGGAGCATATTACCTTATGAATAAATACTAATTATTCAAAAAAAGAGACAGATTCATAGCAACATTACTGTTTTCAGTTGTACAATTGATCTATGCTCATATTTTGGTTCAAATATACGATGCTTTTGTTAGGGAGTGGAGTCGATTAAAGTATCTTTGCCTGAGACTGTTCAAAACAAAGGAATATTTATACTTCCTCATAATAAAATTATAGCTACAGAGAGAAATAGCAAATATTGTGGATAATATAGGAGAACAGGTGGTCAGTAACTTTAAAATTAATAGGATCATCCCGAAATCTGAGTTAAATTTAGACTGACCCAAAAAATGATTTATTTATGGTTGTACTATTTAATCACATTTTTATGATTGAAAAGGTAGTAATAAGTCAATCAGAATCATCAGAATATATGCCCTCATCTTATAATTCTCCTTCATTTCCAGGCCCGCAGAGAGATAGGGCGACAACAAGCCAATATTCCACTAAAAATCGATAGGCAAGATACACTCCATAACCTAGCCATCCGAACAAAGCTGTTACTGCTCCGACCACCATAAACACAGGACATAGAATTGCCCCAACTATATTCTTAAAATGCTCTATTTTGCTGATGATCACCATAGGACCCAATAAAAATCCTGCAACCAAGCTGATAATAATCCCTTTGACATAGGCAGTCAACAACAGCAGTAAAGTTAAAGGAAAAAACACAATAAGACTTATTCCGAAAGCGATCTGTTTCCACCTTTGCCACGAGCTGACGATTTGACTGAATTGACTCAGAGTTACTAGACTTGGAGGTGAGGTTAGCTCTAACAACGGTAATGGTCTTCTGCCCAATCTGCTAGACATACATAACAGAAATTATGACCGCAGCGGCAGGTCATGTGATTACATCCTTCGGTGCGTTCAATAAAGACTTGACAGGTGGGGCAGCGTTTCCAATTTTTGAATTTGTGCTGAAAATTAACATCACACGGACCCTGATGTCTCGGTAACTCGCATTCCCGACAAAAGACAACTTTACATTTAGGGCAATGCAGTCGTCCTTTGGCACTATTAATAACTCCATCGCAATCAGCAGTAGGACACAATTTTAAATTTGGATTATTGATAGTTTGCCTCCACAATGCATTCCTTTCATACCTATCTTTGATTTCCTGCGATAGACGATAATACACTTTGCTGCCTTTTCGCATCTCCTACTTGCAACCTTCCTATGGACAGCTGACGACCTCCATCAAATTGATCTTGTAAACACAATATGTATTGAGGCAGGCTAAGCAAAATAAATGTTTGCATGATCCGAAGCAGTCCATTTAATCGTTGTGATATTGTTACTAGCAAAGGAGGCAGGTGTGAGCTTTTAAAGGATTATGGCGGAGACATTAAGAGATGGGGGAGCTGGAACTGTGTTGCTCAGGGTTGGATATGAAGCAATTGCGGACTGCTAAGGGAAGTTTAGAAGAAGGAGTATTTGATTCTAAGTGAGAGGGTTACTATGCTGTTGTGCTAGTATGATAGCGTGGAGTTTCTTGGTCCATAGGAAAAGTTATAAATTCCTTTTTATTTTAGCATTCGAATCATACCCATCTTCATTTATCCTATACATTTATTTGATTTTATTATCACATGGAAAAGATTTATTTTATGATTTTAAACCCTTTTCATGACTACTTATAGATATTTCAAATTGATAATTGCTATTTTATGCACTTGTATATGTCATCGCCCGTATATCCGGCTCTTGAACTTCCTTTTCATCTCAAATCGCCCAATCAGCCAAATGATCGTCCAACAGACAACAAAATACAGCTTCCCAACAACCCACAAAGTCCACTACTTCTGCCCAGCCTACGATAACACAGCCGTTGTCCTTGTTCTCAGCAGTGTCGGAAAGGACAGCCTCATGCATCTGGATGGAGACAAAATACTATACACATATCACTTCAACGATTTTGAAGACACGCTTTGCATGCCTGATGATCGCCATGTATTGGTATTGAGGCCCGAGTAGGATTTCATCTATGAGTTTGACCTAAAGGGCAAACAGGACAAAAAATGCAGAAAAATTAG
>JAACVA010000068.1:0-888 GCA_009992615.1 Rhodobacterales bacterium | reverse complement strand
TGCAGTCCAGGAAAACGGAGACCACGACATTATCAAATTGCGTTTGTCCTACCTCAAGTGGCCCTTCCAGTTCAAAGAGGGAACAAAATAGATCTCAGAAAACTAGGACCTCAGAGAACCTAAGATATAGGTTGAGCACATCGCTGATGCTGAAACTTGGCATTGCGGATACAGAGTCACCAAAGTTAACTCGCACTCCAGGTTTGTGTGGAACCTCACCAGATTCAGAGACTAGTTTGTAGCCCATATGCATGAGATCAGAGATGGCAAGAGCTACTACAGAGAGTTGGTCGTAAGCATGAAAAGTCTTTTCCTGCCCTACAATCTGACGACCATGGAGGCTGCAATTGTTGAAATGTGGGAAATCAGGAGAGACGAGTTGCTACTCTTCTGCGCAAGTTCAAAACACCAGACAAACTCAATCAATCCGCAGACTGGCGTTGTCAACAACACCTTCATTTGGGACACCAATAAAGGAACCATCAGAGAAAGTTAATTCGTCCTTGATCCCGATTTCCAAGATCTGCAAGTTGACATGATCGGCAGCCAGCAGCTGAGCATGTTCCCTACCTTCATGTTTGAGGAGAAGAAGCGAGTTCCCAGTCCAGTCATCTTCGTTGACAACCGCACCGAGAAGATCATTCTTACTGAGCAACGCACCTGCGACCACACACAGAAATACATGACCCTTGAGAGCAACCCATACACCATCGTTGAGGGTATTTTTGAGAACGTGGACGTCAAGGAGCTGACAATCAGGAAGATCAGCCTTATAAATCGACGAGAGATGTCAGCATTCCTGATGTACGAGATGGCAGATGCACCCAAAAACGGTTGGGATGAAGACTTGATCAGAGATGTCGTGAAAGCACTTGAATACGATTAATT
>JAACVA010000269.1:250-2195 GCA_009992615.1 Rhodobacterales bacterium | reverse complement strand
TCGGGTCAAGGCCGTTCAGTTTGGCGGTTTCAATGACGGTCAACGCACGTGCGAGGGTTTCCGCACCGGTATCTGCGCCTGCGAAGAGCCAGTTTTTTCGGCCGATTCCAATCGGGCGCAGGGCGCGCTCGGCCGGGTTGTTATCGATCGCCACACGACCGTCGGATAGAAACAGGCTGAAGGCCTCCTGCCGCGCGAGTCCATAGCGGATTGCCTTGGCCAGATCGCTTTTGCCCGGAATGCGCAAGAGCTGCTGTTCGGACCAGGCAAAGAAAGCCTCAACCTTGGGCAGGCTCAGCTTTTGACGTGCTGCATAGCGGACGTCGGCGGGTTGACCGTTGATGTCGCGCTCGATGTCGTAGAACTTGCCGATCCGGTCGAGTGCCTCGCGGGCGATCTCGGATTTGGTCGAGAACCAGAAGTCGTGGAAGTCACGGCGTAGGTGCGCCCAACAGGCCGCCTCGCGCAAGCGCGGTTTGCCATCGGGTTCAGGCGCGTAGAGCTTGGTATAGCCTTTGTAGCCGTCCGCTTGGAGGATGCCGCGCGCTTCGGCCAGATGGCTGAGGACGTGTTCTTCTTTCCAGTCTGGCGCAAAGCGGTAGACAGCGCCCGGTGGCGATGCCCCAGCCCAGGGTCGCTGGTCACGCACGTAGGCCCAGATCCGGCCTTGTCTGACGCCCTTGCCCAGCCCCTTGTTGCGCAGGCTGCGATCCAGCACCCGGATGGGTGTATCGTCAGCATGCAACAGGTCGCTGGCCATGATGTCCGCTTCGATCCTCTCAATCAGCGGCGACAGGGTTTTCATGGCGCGGCCACACCAGCCGACCAACGTGCTTTCGGAAATATCCGCCCCCATGCGGGCGAAGATCTCGTGCTGGCGATAAAGGGGAAGGTGATCGTCGAACTTCGAGACCAGCACATGCGCGAGCAGGTTCGGCCCTGCCATGCTGCCCGGGATCGGGCGGCTGGGAGCTGGTTCCTGCACCATTTTCTCGCAACGGCGACAGGATTTCTTGATCCGGGCGATCTGGATCACCTTCATCTGGGCGGCGATCATGTCGAGCAGTTCGCTGACATCCTCGCCCACAACGCGCAGATCACCACCACAGTCGGGGCAGCAGGCACCGGGGTCCAGCTCACGACGCTCGCGCGGGGTCGTATCCGAGACACGCGGGCGGCGGCGCAAGGCGGGCGCATCAGCAACGTCTTGTGGCGGCTCATCCTGCCCTTCGTCGATGGGTGCGTCATCGTCTTCGGCCACCGCCACCAATAGGTCTTCGAGCGCCAGTTCCAGTTTTTCGATCTCGCGTTCTATCTTTTCCGAGGATTTGCTAAAGGCCAGTTTCTGTAGCTTGGCGATCCGCAGACGCAGCGCCTGAACCAGCTGGTCATGGACCCGCAACGTGGCCGATATCTTGGCGTTCTCCGCCTGCAATACTGCGATCATCGCCTTCAGAACGGCGGGATCATCAGGCAGGTTTTCAGCAGGTTTCGACATGCGCCTGACTACCAAAAATCAGACAAAGGGACCATGTAAATATAGCATATCAGGCAACAAAATCATCCCACCCGCGCAGGCGGAGCACCCCAATCCGGACGCCGCCAGTCGATCCCTTCCCACAATATCGCCAGTTGCGCCGAGGTCAGCCGCACCGCGCCATCCTGGGCATTTGGCCAAGGGAAACGACCTCGCTCAAGCACCTTGTAATAGAGGCAAAACCCTTGCCCATCCCAGAACAGAAGCTTGATCCTGTCACCCCGACGGCCCCGAAACGCAAACACCGCCCCACTGGTGGGCTTTTGCCGCAGCACATCCTGGGTCAGCGCCGCCAGACCCGCGATCCCCTTGCGCATAGCGCAGCACCGTCCTCCTCGCCGCCCAGCGCGCAGGATATTTTGCCAAGGCCCCTGTCTGGGACGATCTGCTTAGCTTCGATGCCCAGCC
>JAACVA010000269.1:0-236 GCA_009992615.1 Rhodobacterales bacterium | reverse complement strand
TTGACATCGTCCTCGCCGGATATCCCTGCCAGCCCTTCAGCGCCGCTGGCAAACGCGGCGGTGCCGACGACCCACGCCATCTCTGGCCCGAGGTCGCCCGGGTTGTCAGCGAATGCCGCCCCCAATGGGTGTTCCTCGAAAACGTCGCCGGTCACGTCACCCTCGGGCTCGAATCCGTCCTGCGAGACCTTTGGCGCATGGGCTACACGCCTGCGGCGGGTCTGTTCAGCGCGGCA
>JAACVA010000268.1:2051-2517 GCA_009992615.1 Rhodobacterales bacterium | reverse complement strand
GCGAACCTTGCGGGCGATCGACGCGTCGCCCACCCCGGTTTCCCGCAATGAGGCGTCGAACCCGTCAAAAACGCGTGCATGAATGAGCTGCGGAAGACGCTGAAGATCCACCTCGGGGCGCAAAGCCAGCTGCCATGTCAACAGACCCGCATGCAGGCTCACCATCTGGACCCGGTGGTCCATATCATCACGCACCACACCGGCAGCATAGGCCTCTGGCGCCAAGGCTGCCGCCATCAGTCCACGATACAGCGCAAGCGCCCGCTGTTTCTGTGCCTTACCGGCGCCAAATGGGTTCCAGATGCCAACCAATCCTGTCCTCCTGCACTCGCGTGCTTGCCAAAGCTATCCCGCAGCCGCTAGGTCTGTGGCGGACCACTATCAGGAGTTTTCCGATGGCGCGACGCGCAATTCTGGCCGCCGTCCTACTGGCCTTTCCGTTGACGGCTTGCCTGACGCCCAGCCG
>JAACVA010000268.1:1817-1996 GCA_009992615.1 Rhodobacterales bacterium | reverse complement strand
GAAGATACGCGCTCGACTGTTCTGGCACAGCTCGGAACGCCCTCAACGAAAAGCCTGTTCGACGACAATACCTGGATCTACATGTCCGAACTCCAGGAGCGGATTGCCTTCTATCACCCCAAGGTGAAGACGCGGAAAATCACAGCGATAAGCTTCGGCACCGACGACAAGGTCGAGGA
>JAACVA010000268.1:0-1761 GCA_009992615.1 Rhodobacterales bacterium | reverse complement strand
TGGATCGCACCGTGCACTGGGTGCAGCGCGTCGGCCTGGATTACGTCAAGGCCAGGGTGGTCGATGACGCCGAAAACCGCAAGGCGCTTTATGAGCGGCTGCTGTTCGCGTTGCAGGATACCCAGGATCCCTGGTCGGAGATGGCGGCCGCTCCAGCCCGAAAAGAGTTCGAGGTGATTTCGGCTTAATTCCATTTCCAAAGCAGAGTGGCACTTGTAGGAGCGACCTTCCGGTCGCGATATTCGGTGGATCGCGACCGGGAGGTCGCTCCTACAGGGGCTTTGTTTCGCTATATGAGCCGCTACTCAGAAATGGGTGCTGTAAACCAGCTGCCCGTTGGTCTGCTCGTGGCTGGTGGTGATGCCGGTCGCGCCCGAGGTCGCCGTCACCTTGGGCGCATAGCTGAAGGCCAGATCGAGGTGGGAACGCTTGCCGGTGACATAGCCTATGCCGGCGGTGACGTGATTCTCGATGGTCGCCGGGAACAGGTAGTGGAGGTATTTGTCAGGCACCGGGTTGTTCGCCATGTTGATGCCGCCGCGCAGGGTCAGCGCATCGGTCATGCGGTAGGCGGCGCCCAGCATCACGACGTGCTGGTCGTCCCATTCCTGGTAGAAGGTCACGTTCATGGGCAGGCCATTAAAGCCGGCAGCCATGCCGACATTGCCGGCCGGGGTGAATTCCATCCTGAAATCCTTCATCACGGCCTTCCAGTTGATGCGCTTGTAGTCGGCTGCCAGCATCCACCTTTCGCTCGCTTCATAGGCAATACCCATGCCGTAAGTATCCGGCCACTGAAAATCCTTCACCGTCATTTTGCCCGACACCGGGATCAGCAGGTTGGCCGGGCCGCCATTGATGTCGACATTAAAGGAAACTGTCGCATCCTGCGCTTCCAGATCGTCCAAGCGAGTCTTAGAATGGTAGGTGGCGCCGATGGTGGTCTTGCTGTCCAGCTTGTAGGTGAAGCCGATCTTGCCCGCATAGCCGGTGCCGACCGCTTGGCCGGTAAAGTCATTCTGGTTGGAAAAATCGAAATAGCCCCAGTTGACTGCGCCGATCTGGCCGGGAGCGGCACCTATTATCCCGCCGAAAGCGCCGACCATGGGTCCTGAAGCCGATGCCATCGGCGAAGCACCCCCCGCCATTTGCATGAAGGATGCGCCGTTGATCGCCATTTTCAAATCCATGCCGGCCCAAACGTAATCCAACGAGCCGCCGATTTTCAGATTCGGGCTGACCTCATAGGCCAGCGGCAGAATCATCCTCCCGACGCTGACTTCAGAGCGGTTGACCAGTCCCGGGGAAACCGGCTGTTTGGCCGGGTTGGAGAAAATCGAATCGCTGCCGTATTCAGCTCCCATGCCGCCCTGGCCATAAACCCCGATGCCGAACAGCAGTCCGTCGTGCTTCCTGACCCAGCCGAAGGCCGGCCCACCGAAGAAATCGGCGCTGGAACGGTTGGTGGTGCCGCCGTCGGACGATCCCACCTGCGGCGCGAGAAAACCGAGCGCCAGATCAAGGTTGGCCCCCTCATCCATCATCGCCAGCGTCGCCGGGTTGTTCATCATCGCCGCCGTACCGTTGTCGTAGGCCATCGAAGCGCCGCCCATGCCCAACGCTATTGCGCCGTAACCTTCCATATTCATGCCATTAGTCGCGGAGGCTAACTGCGAGCCTTGTCCAATGAGGAATGAGCCTGAACGAGGCCTGTATTTCCAACCAGGAATGAGCCTGAAGCGGCAAGATTAGGTGTGATTG
>JAACVA010000067.1:13942-18594 GCA_009992615.1 Rhodobacterales bacterium | reverse complement strand
CGCCCGCCGGCGACAGCGAGGCAAAGCGCACCACCTCACCCGCCTTGATGCCCGGCGCCCAGCGGGCCGGTGCGCCGTGGCGGTCGCGCAACAGTGCAAAGGCATCGCCATGACGCGCCGCGTCGCAGCCCGCGAAGGACGAACAGCCGAACAACAGCCCGACACCGCCGCAATCAACCTGCCGGGTGATCGCCGCCCAAGCGAGGCGCAGCACATCGGCATCCGGTGCACCGGGGTGCAGGCAGAATCGCCCCAGCTCCAGCATCGGGGCGGGAAAGGCGGCCAAAGCTGCCAGATCATAAAACTGGGCGGAATAGCTGTGGATGATCGCCGCACCGTCAAACCGGCGCTGACGGAACCCCCCCAACAGGCTGTCCTGCGCCATGTCTTCGATCAGGATATGGTCGCAGGCGGCATCGAAATTGTCACGGTCATCGCCCGTCGCTGCGCCACGGAAACACAGCGCCCGCAGCGCAAGAAGCCGGTCAAGATCGCCCGGCCCCGAGGCGGGCCGCACCCGCAGCCGCCCCTTGACCAGCAGTGGTGTCGCCCGGATGTCTTTCATCGCTTGGATGCCCCGCAAAACACCCTAGATATGCGGCAAGCCCGCCCGCCGCACAAGCCGGGCGCGCTATGGAAAGGACGGCCCATGGAAAAGATCACCAAAACCGATACCGAATGGCGCAATCAGCTGTCGGAGATGGCCTATAAGGTCACCCGCAAGCATGGCACCGAACGCGCCTTTACGCATGAAGATTTTCCCAAGGAACCGGGCATGTTCCATTGTGTGTGCTGTGGTGCTGGCGTGTTCGATCAGGCGCACAAGTTTGAAAGTGGCACCGGCTGGCCATCGTTCTGGCGCCCGTGCGACCCGGATATGGTGGGCGAAACCACCGACCGATCCTGGCTGATGACCCGCACCGAGGTGCATTGCAACCGGTGCGACGCCCATCTGGGCCATGTGTTTCCCGACGGACCGCAGCCGACAGGCCTGCGGTACTGCATCAATGGCGTGGCGTTGGAATTTCATCCAAAGGCCGGCTGAGCCCCCCCGCGGACGTTCCTGCGATACGCAAAAACCATCAGCGCCCCGGCCAGTGTCAAACTGGCCGGGGCGCGCCGCGTTTGTTTTCACCGGGGCGCCCCCGGTTGCGCACCTTATTGCAGGAAGCTGCCCGCGTCGAGATTGCCGAAATTGCCGAACAACTGCCGCAAGAAACCGACACCCTTGATATTGCTGTCGGTCACCCGACGCGACAGGGTAACGACCCGACCATCCTGAAGGCCGAAGCGTTCGATGTTTTCGACCAGGCCGGCCTCGTCAAACGAGATGGCCAGCACCTGACGTTCGATTTCTTCGGGGGCACGATAGGCAAAGGTGCGAAAGCGGCTCTGGACATAATACCAGCCGCCGCCGTCCAACACGCCGACCGACGTGGGCCGCCCCACGGCCGCCGCGACGGTTTCGCGGGTGTCGACGCCCACCGCCAGCGCCGACAATTCATCGTCCGCCGGGACATAGCCATGATTGCGATAGACCGCCGTGCAGGCCGCCATCGCGCCAACAAGGCACAGCGCCAGCCCCAGACGCGTTATTCTGGCCAATTGCCCCATGCCACCCCCTGCCCTGCTTTTCTCTGCCGCGGTATCGGCATACTGTCTCACGGCTTACAGTTAGTTCGCCGTCCTTTCAAGAATCGAAAGAGTGCCATGTCCCATCCAACACCCTGGTCCCACATTCTGCGCCTGTCCGATCTGGGGCACCGCCGGGAAACCGCCTTTGATCTGGTGCCCGATACAGTGGCGATGGCCGAGCTTGCCAGCGATCTGGGGATCGACGCGGTTCGCAAGCTGCGGTTCCGCGGAACGCTGACGCCGCAGGGTCGGCACGACTGGGCGCTTTCGGCACATCTGGGCGCAACGGTGGTGCAACCCTGTGTTGTCACGCTTGCGCCCGTCACCACCCGGATCGACGCAACCGTTACGCGGCGCTATCTGGCCGACATGGCGCTGCCCGACACCGCCGGCGAGGTCGAGATGCCCGAGGACGACACTGCCGAGCCTTTGAGCGCCACCCTCGATCTCGGCAATGTCATGGCCGAGGCGCTGGCGCTGAATGTGCCGGATTTCCCCCGCGCGCCCGGCGTGGAACTGGGCGAAGCAGTGTTTGCCGCCCCCGGCACCGCCCCGCTGCGCGACGAGGATACCCGCCCATTTGCCGGGCTTGCAGGGCTGCGCGCCGCCCTCGATAACGATACGGACACCTGAAACGATCACGAATCGTCTTGTCGCGGGCCGAAATCTCATTATGTTTCGCGCTCTTCGCAGCACCACGCTGGCAGGGGTTGAACCGCGCGTCCGATGGGCGTAATGCCCTGCAAGATTGAAAAACGCCCGCGTTGACGCGGTGCAACCGACACCGGGCCACAAGGCCCCCGATACCCGAGGTTGAGACATGGCCGTCCCACAGAATAAAGTTACCAAGTCCCGCCGCAACATGCGCCGCGCCCATGATGCGCTGCCGGGCGGCAATCCGGCCGAATGCCCCAACTGTGGCGAGTTGAAACGCCCCCACCATGTGTGTGGTGCCTGCGGCCACTATGCCGAGCGTGAAGTCTTAGCCCAGTCCGACGAGATCGATCTGGACGACGACGCGGCGTAAAGTCGGGTTTGTCTGCCTGTCATGCCCCAAACATCCCCTGAATCAAGGCAAGGTGATCCCTCGCCCGATGACGTGCCCGTAAAAATACCGGCACAAAACGGAGCCAAAGGGCGCACGATCATATCGGTCGATGCCATGGGGGGTGATCAGGGACCAAGTGCCGTTGTAGCCGGTATGGCGAAATCGGCGGATAAGAATCCCGACATCGGGTTCATTCTGCATGGTCCCAGCGCGGTTCTGTTGCCCTTGGTCAAGAAGGCCCGGCTGAGCGAACGCTGTGTTGTGCGTGAGGCGGGCGGTGTCGTGTCGATGACCGACAAACCCAGCCACGTCATGCGCCACGGCAAGGACACTTCGATGTGGTCCTGCATCGAGGCCGTCCGCGCCGGCGAGGCGGCTGTCGCCGTTTCCTGCGGCAACACCGGCGCCTTGATGGCGATCAGCATGTTGCGCCTGCGCCGGATCGAGGGCGTGAACCGGCCCGCCATTGCCTGCCTCTGGCCCTCGCGCAATCCGGGCGGGTTCAACCTGATGCTGGATGTTGGCGCCGACATCCGCGCCGACCAGGACGATTTGCTGCAATTCGCACTGATGGGCACGTCCTATGCCCGCAACGGCCTGGGCATTGCGCGTCCGCGCATCGGCCTGCTGAACGTCGGCACGGAAGAACATAAGGGCCGCGCTGAATTGAAGGTTGCCCATGATCTGATCGCCGCTGCCGCCGGTCCGTCGAATTTTGAATTTGTCGGATTTGTCGAAGGCGGTGACATCCCCAGCGATCGGGTGGATGTTATCGTCACGGACGGGTTTACCGGCAATGTCGCCCTGAAAACCGGCGAAGGCACCGCCCGACTGATCAGCGAATTGTTGCGTGAATCCTTCACCCACTCGATCCTGTCGCGCGTTGCAGCGGTTCTTGCCCTCGGCTCGCTCAAGCGGCTGAGCAAACGGATTGACCCGCGCCGGGTGAACGGCGGTGTGTTTCTTGGGTTGAACGGCACCGTCATCAAATCCCACGGCAGCGCCGACGCAACCGGCATCTCGGCGGCGATCAAGCTGTCGTTCAAGCTGGCCCATAGTGGATTCAACGAAAAATTGGCGGCGCGTATTGCCGTCGGTCTGGCCCAAAGACAGGCCATGCTCCCCGAAGAAGGCGAAGCCACCCTATGACCATACGGGCCGTCGTGCGCGGCGTCGGGCACTACCTGCCTGATCGCATTGTCGAGAATGCCGAGTTCGAATCGATGTTCGATACATCGGACGAGTGGATCCGCAGCCGCTCTGGGATCGAGCGGCGCCATTTTGCCGCCGAGGGACAAACCACATCCGACATGGCGACGCGCGCCGCCCGCGCGGCGCTTGACGATGCCGGACTGCTGCCTGACGATCTTGACGCGATCATCCTTGCCACCTCGACCGCCGATCTGACATTTCCGGCCGCCGCAACCATGGTTCAGGCAAATCTGGGCATGACCCGTGGCTTTGCCTTCGACATACAGGCAGTCTGCGCGGGGTTCGTCTTTGGCCTGGCCAATGCCAACGCCCTTATTCTGTCGGGACAGGCAACGCGGGTGATGGTGATCGGCGCGGAAACCTTTTCGCGTCTGCTGGATTGGACCGACCGCGGCACATGCGTGTTGTTCGGCGATGGCGCGGGCGCGCTGATCCTTGAGGCGGCCGAGGGCGGCGCGGGCACGACCGATGACCGGGGAATCCTGGCCACCGACCTGCATTCCGACGGTCAGTACAAGGAGGCGCTGTATGTCGATGGCGGCGTATCGACCGGCACAACCGGGTTGCTGCGGATGCACGGCAAAGAGGTGTTTCGTCATGCCGTTGAAAAGCTGGCAGAAACCGCAGAAACGGTTTTGGCCAAGCTGGGCCTGACCGGGGCCGATCTTGATTGGATCGTGCCGCATCAGGCCAATATCCGAATCATCAAATCCACTGCGGCCAAGCTGGGCCTGCCCCTGGAAAAAGTGATTTTGAC
>JAACVA010000067.1:0-13927 GCA_009992615.1 Rhodobacterales bacterium | reverse complement strand
CATTCTGCGGTGGTAACTGGGCCACATTTGGCGGATTTTCGCCGGAAACGGCTGCGACTTGGCGCGGCATCACCTCAGATGTGACATTCATCTTGACGCGCAAGCCATTGAGATTGACATTGAAATCAGATCGCTTCACTGTCGCAATAAGTGTAGGGGGTTGCCATGAGTGAAAAGACGTTGACGCGGATGGACCTGAGCGAAGCGGTGTTCCGCGAAGTCGGGCTCAGCCGGAATGAATCCTCGCAACTGGTCGAGGCGGTTCTGACGTATATGTCCGATGCTCTGGCAGCAGGCGATTCTGTTAAAATCTCGTCATTTG
This sequence comes from Rhodobacterales bacterium, assembly GCA_009992615.1. Taxonomy (GTDB): domain Bacteria; phylum Pseudomonadota; class Alphaproteobacteria; order Rhodobacterales; family Rhodobacteraceae; genus Oceaniglobus. The sequence goes on along the minus strand of JAACVA010000067.1, from coordinate 13,605 downwards.
GTACGTTTTCCGTGCGCGACAAATCAGCCCGCATCGGGCGCAACCCGAAAACCGGTGAAGAGGTGCCGATCCACCCGCGCCGGGTTCTGACCTTTCGCCCCTCGCACCTGATGCGCGACCGGGTGGCTGATGGAAACAAGCGGTAAGCCTTTATGGACAGCAAATCGCCCGAGGCGTTTCGCACGATCAGCGAAGTGGCCGAATGGCTGGACGTGCCCACCCATGTGCTGCGGTTCTGGGAAAGCCGATTCACCCAGGTAAAACCCGTAAAGCGGGCCGGCGGGCGTCGCTATTATCGCCCCGCTGACATGGAGCTTCTGGGCGGAATCAAACGGTTATTGCATGATGACGGGCTGACGATCCGAGGTGTGCAAAAACTGTTGCGCGAAGAGGGGGTGCGCCATGTGGCAGCTCTGTCGCCCTCGGCCGATGCGCCCGAGGGGCTGCGCGGCAGCCGCAGCGCCAAAACCGAAACAGAAACCGGAGCCGAAACGCCTATGGCGGTCGATGTACCGGTGCAATCGCCCTTGGGCAAGGTTGTGAACTTCGTTTCCGACACCGAGGCACCTCCGGGCATGGACCCGCACCGCGATTCCGACGGCACAAATGCTGTGGACGCACAGCAGCCGTCAGCCGATCCCGACGCCGCCTTGCGCCGCTGGCCTTTTCTGGATGAACCGACACCGGTGGAGGATGAGTCTCCGGCGCCACAATATCCCGCCGCCGCCGAGGTTTCTGAACCGCCTTTGCAACAGGTCGCAACTGCGGCAACCGTGCTGGCCCGCCTGCGCGCCACCCCCGCTGCAAAGCTTGAACAGCACGCCGAATCGCTGCGCCCGCTGGTCGCGCGGATGGCTGCGCTGCACGCCCGGCTGACCTCGGCGGGGTGATCTGCAAAACGGCGTCGGTTTGCTGCAATCGGCCCTTGCCCTCGGCTTGGGATTCGTTAGAACGACTGTCAGTCGGGCTATGGCGCAGTCTGGTAGCGCGTCCGTCTGGGGGACGGAAGGTCGCAGGTTCAAGTCCTGCTAGCCCGACCAAAAGCTCTACCAGCAATGTCGTTTAAGGAAAGTCACCCATGATCGGGGTCTTGCCCAGCCAAAGCTTGCGCGCCCTGATCGCACAAGGTGTGTTAACATCCACCCCCCCTGTCATTGAGGCGCAAATACAGCCTGCCTCGTTGGATCTGCGTCTGGGCACCAGGGCGCACCGGGTGCGGGCATCGTTCCTGACCGGCGCTGCGGCGAGTGTGGCCGACCGTCTTGCCGATTTCGCGATGCACGAGGTGGATCTGACAGCCGGGGCGGTTCTGGAAAAGGGCTGTGTCTATGTCGTGCCGCTGCTTGAACACCTGGCTTTGCCGCGCGGGCTGCACGCTGTGGCCAACGCCAAAAGCAGCACTGGCCGGCTGGATCTGCTGACCCGTACAATCACCGATCATGGCACCGAGTTTGACCGGATTCCCGATGGCTATACCGGGCCGCTGTATGCCGAGATCTGCCCGCGGTCATTCTCGGTTCTGGTGCGTCCGGGGATGCGGCTGAACCAGATCCGCTTTCGCCAAGGGCAGGCCCGGCTGGACGATACTGCCCTGCGCGCCCTGCACCACGAGACACCGCTGGTTGACGGGACACCGATGATTGACGATGGCCTTGGCTTTTCCGTCGATCTGCGCCCTGCGACGGGCACCCTTGTGGGCTATCGCGCGAAACCGCACACCGGGGTGATCGACCTTGACAAGATTGCCCATTACACCCCCGCCGATTTCTGGGAAGAGCTGCACACCGATCAAGGGCGCATCATCCTTGACCCCGGCGCGTTCTACATCCTTGTCAGCCGCGAAGCGGTGGTGATTCCGCCGACCCATGCCGCCGAGATGGCGCCGTTTCTGGCGCTGGCGGGGGAGTTTCGGGTGCATTATGCCGGGTTTTTCGATCCCGGCTTTGGCTGGGCGGCGGCGGGCGGGGCCGGGGCGCGCGGCGTTCTCGAAGTGCGCTGTCATGAGGCGCCGTTCGTTCTGGAACATGGCCAGATCGTCGGGCGGCTGGTCTATGAGACCATGGCGGCGGTGCCTGCCCGGCTGTACGGCGCCGATCTCAGTTCGAACTATCAGGGTCAGGGATTGAAGCTGTCAAAGCATTTCAAAACCTGAACATCGGCCCACCGCCACCGAACGGTCAGGTTTTGTCCTGGTCAAACATGTCATCCTGCCCCGTATCGTCATCTTCGCCGGGCTCCGGATCGCGGACCAGATCAGGGGCGGGCCGGTTTTCCAGCAGGCCAGCGGCGCGCAGTTCCTTCAGCCCCGGCAGATCCCGCGCGGTTTCCAATGCGAAGTGATCAAGAAACCCCTGCGTGACCACGAACGTCACCGGCCGGCCCGGCGTCATGCGTCGCCGCCCAAGGCGAATCCATTCCATCTCCAACAACTGGTCGATGGTGCCGCGCGACACCGAAACACCGCGGATTTCCTCGATCTCGGCCCGCGTTACCGGTTGGTGATAGGCGACAATGGCCAGGGTTTCGATCGCGGCGCGGCTCAGCTTGCGCAGTTCGACCGTCTCTTTTTGCATCAGGAACCCCAGATCCGGGGCAGTGCGGATCGCCCAGGCATCGCCCACCTTCACCACCTGAACCCCGCGCCCGACATAGCGATTGCGCAACTGATCCAACGCGACGGCGGCGTCGCAGCCATGCGGCATCCGGGCGTTCAGGTCAGCGACGCTGACCGGGTTCGGGCTGGCGAACAGCACGGCTTCGACCATGCGCTCCTGCTCGGACAGCGCGGGTGCCTCGAACAGGCTTTGGGTGTTGTCATCGCTCATCTGGCAGCGCGCGCGCGGATCTGGATCGGTTCAAACAGGCCAGATTGGCGGATATGGATGCGCCCAGCCTTGACCAGCTCAAGGCTGGCGGCGAAATGGCTTGCGGTGGCGCTGCGGCGACGCATCGGATCGACCTGCCACCCCTCGGGCAGCCAGGACAGCAGATCGGTCCAGTCACCGGCATAGCCGATCAGCCCGCGCATCCGCTCAAGCGCCTCTTCCATGGTCATCACATCGGTGCGGTCCATGACAAAGGGACGGAAATCGTCCTTGGTGCGGATCCGGGCATAGGCCTGCATCAGGTCCAGCAGCGTCGCGGTATAGCGCACACGGCGCACACGCTGCACCCCTTCGCCCTGACCGCGGGCAAAGAAATCACGCCCCAACCGGTCACGCGCCATAAGACGCGAAGCACAATCGCGCATTGCGGCCAGACGCTCCAGCTGAAAAGCCAGATGCGCCGCCAGATCCTCGCCCGAGGGGCCTTCGTCCTTTGGGTCTGGGGGCAGCAGCAGGCGGGATTTCAGAAAGGCCAGCCAGGCCGCCATCACCAGATAATCGGCGGCCAGCTCAATGCGCAGCTCTTTCGCCGCCTCTACAAAAGCCAGATATTGCCGCGCCAGGGCCAGTACGGAAATTTGCCGCAGGTCCACCTTTTGAGTGCGCGACAAGGTCAGCAGCACGTCGAGCGGCCCCTCGAACCCGTCCACATCCACGATCAGCGCCTCGGCGGCCAGACGTTCGGCCACCGGATCAAAGGTGATCTCGTCTGCGAAATCCTCAGCCATCGGCGCGGCCCTCCATGAGCGCGGCAAGTTCGGCCTCGCGGGCGGGAATGTCAATCGGCACAGCAGCGCGGCGATGGCCCAAGGCCGCCCCTGCGCGGCGTTGGGCCTCGGGGCCCATCGGCGGCAGCGCCGCGGCTAGGGCGCGGCGCTCGGCCAGATCACCGTTGCAATGCAGGATCAGATCGCACCCCGCCGCCTGTGCGCGCAGCGCCCGATCCACCACCGCCCCGCCCAGAGCGTTCATGCCGATGTCATCGCTCATCAACAGCCCGTCAAACCCGATGCTGCCCCGGATAACATCGCGGATCAGCCGCGGCGAATGGGTGACAGGCAGATCGTCAATCGCCGGAAACAGCATATGCGCCGTCATCCCCATGGGCAGGTCGTTCAGGGCGCGAAACGGCGCGAAATCGCTGGCCTCCAGCGTCGCAAGGTCGGCATCGGAGCAGGGCAGCGCAAAATGGCTGTCCACCCTGCCCCGGCCGTGGCCCGGCATATGCTTCATCACCGCCAGAACCCCGGCATCGGCCATGCCATCGCTCAGGGCGCGGGCCATCCGGGTGACGGTTTCGGCGGTCTCACCAAAACAGCGGTTGCGCAGGAACGGGTGGGTATCGCGCATCGCCACGTCGCAGGTCGGCGCGCAATTCACGTCGATGCCGAGGGCGTGCAATTCCTGCCCGATCAACAGGCCGCGCAGATACATCGCCCGCACACAACCGCGCGAAGCCGCCACATGATCCAGCGGTGGCAGCCATTGCCGCCAGTGCGGCGGGCCAATGCGCTGCACCCGCCCGCCTTCCTGATCAATCAGGATCGGCGTGGCCTCGCCCAGCAAATTGCGGATCGTGCCGGTCAAGGCGCGCACCTGATCGGGTGTCTCGATATTGCGCGCAAACAGGATCACGCCCCACGGGCGCGCCTCGGCGAGAAACGCCGCTTCGTCTGGTGTCAGGATCGGCCCGTCGACACCGACGGTGAACGCCGACACTGCCACCGGATCAGCGCACGAGGACGGGAATACAATCGGCCTGTTGCGCCATCAACGCCGAACAGAACCGCCGCGCATCGCTCAGATCGTCAAAGCCCATGGCCCGCAGGCGATAGAACGTCTTGCCGTTGGATTGCGCGCGTTGCACCACGCGGCTTTTGCCGGTGAAATATTCGGAAAACTGGCCGCCGATCTTGTCCCACTGGGCGCGGGCCACCTCGGCGGATTCATAGGCACCCAGCTGCACCAGGCGCGTGCCCGACGGAACATCCTCGGCCGCCATGTCAAGGCTGCCGCCCAAATCGGCGCCCGGGGCCGGCTGTTCAAGTACGACGCGCCGAACCAGACTGCCGGGGCGCGCCGCCGGGCGCGGCGACCGCGCCAACCCTTCGGCATCGCGCAGCGGGGCAATCGCGGCTGCGGTGTCGGTTATTCCGCTCAACGGGGCAACACCCGCCGACAATGCCTCGGCCAGGGCAAGGGCATCGACGGTGGCATCCCCGGTCATTTCAGGCAGGTTCAGGGGCGGCGCGTCGGCCAAAGCTTCGGCGACGGCACGATCAGTGGCCAACGCATCTTCGGGCGAATCGTCGATTTCGACCGGCGCCTCGGCAATCTCGACAGCCGGCGCGGCGGCTGCGGTGTCGGGCGCCTGATCCAGCACGGGACGCGGCAATTTTGGCACTGGCAGATCTTCTGCTGTCAGGTTCAGAGGCGCAGGCGCCAGGATGATCGTTTCGGTTGGCCCACCGGCCGAGCCGACCGCAGCCACCTGATTCACCGACAGGCCCTGATGCGCCGCTGTTTCCCCCCCCGGATCATCCGGGGCCACCCGAATCGGCCCGGCCAGTGCTCGCACCACCGGCACACCGGTCACATCGCGCACCAATAGTTTATATCCCCAAATCCCGGTCCCCAAAATCAGGCCAAGCGAAATCAGGCCACCGGCAATGTTCACCGCCTTGCCAACACTGGCCGTGCGCGGGGCATCTGCGCCCTGCACGTCGTCGTAAAAGTCCGCCATATCTTGCCTCACTGCTCGCACCGCTGACCGGGCATTTTGCCCTGTTTCAACGGTGATCCTGGTCTTGCCTGCCGCGTTCCCCGTGCCTGTCGCCGTTGATCAGCGCATTTCCTCGGCCGGGGTCACGCCAAGAATACCCAAACCTGCGGAAATGACAACGGAAACGGCACGCGGCAGGGCAATTTTGCCACTGGACGCCAAAGTGTTGCCCTCTTGCAGAAAACGCAGTTCCGGCTTGTCATTGCCCCGGTTCCACAATGCGTGGAATTCCGACGCCAGTTCATAAAGGTAAAACGCAATGCGGTGCGGTTCGTGGTTGCGCGCTGCGATCTCGACAAGGCGTGGCCATTCGGCCAGCTTGCGCGCAACCGCAAACTCGGCCTCGTCCTCCAGAACCGGGCGGGCCGTGATGTCGATCCCCGCCTCGGCCGCCTTGCGCAGCACCGAATGCACCCGCGCATTTGCGTATTGCACATAAAAGACCGGGTTATCCTTGGATTGCTCTACCGCCTTGGCAAAGTCGAAATCCAGCGGCGCGTCGTTCTTGCGGGTCAGCATGACAAACCGCGTTACATCGGGGCCGACCTGTTCGACGACATCCGACAGGGTCACGAAGGTGCCTGCCCGCTTTGACATCTTGAAGGGTTCACCGTTGCGGTACAGTTTCACCAGGTTGCACAGCTTGATGTCCAGCGGCACACGGCCATCGGACAGCGCCGAAACCGCCGCCTTCATCCGCTTGACGTAACCGCCATGATCGGCGCCGAACACGTCGATCAGCTCATCGAACCCGCGCTGCACCTTGTCGTAATGATAGGCGATATCGGGCGCGAAATACGTCCAGGCGCCATCGGATTTCTGCACCGGGCGATCCACGTCATCGCCATGCGCTGTGCTGCGGAACAGGGTCTGCTCGCGCGCTTCCCAATCCTCGGGCAGCTTGCCCTTGGGCGGCTCAAGCGTGCCTTGATAGATCAGCCCTTTTGCATCCAGATCGGCAATCGCCGCCTCGATCAACCCGGTGCCGTACAGCGAGCGTTCGCTGAAAAAACTGTCCATCGTCACGTTCAGCTTGGCCAGATCGGCCCGGATCAGCGCCATCATCGCGTCGATGCCAAAGCGGCGCACGTCGTCCAGCCAAACCCGCTCGTCCTGCCCGACATAGGCGTCGCCCACCTTGTTCTTCAGGGCCTGCCCGACCTCGATCAGGTAATCTCCGGGATAGGTGCCATCCTCAAAGCTGACCGCCTGACCATGCGCCTCAAGATAACGCAGATAGACGGACCGGGCCAGAACATCGACCTGCGCCCCACCATCGTTGACATAATATTCCTTGGTCACGTTCCAACCGGCATAGTCCAGCAGCGCGGCCAGTGCATCGCCAAACACCGCGCCCCGGGTGTGGCCAACATGCAGCGGACCGGTGGGGTTGGCGCTGACATATTCCACCAGCACCCGCCGCCCCGCCCCCATGTCGGATTGTCCAAAGGCGGGTTCGTTCAGCACCGCGTTGACAACCCCCGCCCAAAGGTCGCGTGACAGCGTCAGGTTCAGAAAACCGGGGCCCGCCACATCGGCGCCGGCAATCCGGGGGTCGGCCATCAGGCGGGCGGCCAGATCATCGGCAATGGCGCGGGGTTTCATCCCGGAGGGTTTCGCCAGCACCATGGCGGCATTGGTTGCCATGTCACCATGTGCGGCATCACGCGGCGGCTCCACCGCCACGGCCGCCAATTCAAGGCCCGTGGGCAGAACGCCCTCGGCCATCATCGCCTCAAGCTGGGCAACGACAAGGGCGCGGATTTCGGCAAACAGGTTCATGATCGGGCTTTCCATGCTTTGATCTTGGCGTTTAACATCTGGGCGGCCCGCGTCAATCGTGCGTGCCACAGCCCCGACCCCCCCAACCCGGACGTATCGCCCGCGCAGACAGGACACCGCCGGTCAGCTTCTTCTTGCAAAAAATACTCAGGCAACGCCCGAACCACCGCACAACCGACCATGTTCCTGGATGGCGAAACGGTCGGTCATCCCGGCGATGTAATCCGCCACGATGCGCGCCAGTTCTACGTCGCTGTGGGCTTCGGCGACATCCTTGCGCCATTGTTTCGGCAAAAGCTCCGGTTGCACAAGGAACAGCGGGAACAGATCTTCGATGATCGCAGTGACCTTGGCGCGCATCTCGACAACCTTGGGCGCCCGATACATACGGTGGAACAGAAAGTCGCGGATCACCGTCAGATCGCGCCAGACCTCGGGTGAAAATCGCACCACACCGCGCCCGGAGTCGCGCACATCCTGGGCCGACTGCGGATTCACCTCGCGCAACAGCGTCTGCGCCTGGGCGATTACATCTTCAACCAGCAGGCCGAAGAACCGGCGCAGCGCCTCGTGCCGCCGACGATAATAGTTCAGCCCGGGATACAACGCATCAACCTGCGCGAAACACCCCGACAACAGCGGCATCTCGGCCAACTCGTCGGTGCTGAACAATTCGGCGCGCAACCCGTCGTGCAGGTCGTGGTTGTTATAGGCGATATCATCGGCCAGGGCCGCCACCTGCGCCTCGGCACTGGCGAAACTGGACAGTTCCAGATCGTGGCGGGCGTTGTAATCGGACAGGGCAAAGGGAATCTCGCCGGTGACCGGGCCGTCGCCCCGCGGGGGGGCGACAGGGCCATTATGCTTGGCAATCCCCTCCAACGTCTCCCAGGTCAGGTTCAGCCCATCGAAATCGGCATAGTGGCGTTCCAGCGACGTCACGATCTTGATCGCCTGTGCGTTGTGGTCGAACCCGCCATAGGGTGCCATCAGCGCCTGCAATGCTTCTTCACCGGTGTGGCCGAACGGCGGATGGCCCAGATCATGGGCCAGGGCCACCGCCTCGGTCAGTTCGGGGTTGAGGCCCAGAACGCCACTGATCGTGCGGGCCACCTGTGCCACCTCGATGCTATGGGTCAGGCGGGTGCGAAAATAATCGCCTTCGTGTTCGATAAAAACCTGGGTCTTGTGTTTCAGCCGCCGAAACGCGCTGGCATGGATGATCCGGTCACGATCACGTTGGAAACAACTGCGAAACGTCGATTCCTCTTCCGAGTACAACCGCCCACGGCTGTCCTCGGGCCGCGATGCATATACTGCCTGTTTCATCTCGCGCCTTCTTGTGAGCCTGTCCCACCAGACGTATATTGCAAATAGCATCCCAAGAAAATGTGAAAGGCTGTGCCATGCTTCTGCCCCCCAAGGTGACCGACCGCGCCTTTGCCCGATTGGCCGAAATCAACGATGGCGCCGAGATGCCCCAGGCGCTGCGCGTGGCGGTGGATGGCGGCGGCTGTTCCGGGTTTCAGTACGACATCAAGCTGGACCAGCCCGAGACCGACGATCTGGTGCTGGAAAAGGATGGCCAAAAGGTGCTGGTGGATGCCGTGTCGCTGCCGTTCCTGTCCAACGCGGTGATCGACTTTTCAGAAGAGCTGATCGGGGCGCGGTTCGTGATCGAAAATCCCAACGCCACGTCTTCTTGCGGGTGTGGCACGTCGTTTTCGATGTAAATCAGGCTGTCTCATGAAAATCGCGACCTTCAACATAAACGGCATCAAGGCGCGGTTACAGGCCCTGTCGGATTGGCTGGACGACACAGCGCCGGATGTGGCGATCTTGCAGGAGATCAAAAGCCTCGATCAGAACTTTCCCCGTGAACATTTTGAAGACAAAGGATATTCTGTTCACACGCACGGGCAAAAAGGGTTCAACGGCGTCGCCCTTTTGTCGCGCCTGCCGCTTGAGGATGTGACCCACGGCCTGCCCGGCGACGAGGCCGATGAACAGTCCCGCTGGATCGAGGCGACGGTAATCGGAGAACGCGCGGTGCGCCTCTGCGGGCTGTACCTGCCCAACGGCAATCCGGCACCGGGGCCGAAATACGACTATAAACTGGCATGGATGGCGCGATTGCAGGCCCGCGCGGCACGTCTTTTGGCGGCGGAAGAGCCGGCGCTGATGGCGGGTGACTATAATATCATAATTCAGGACGAAGACGCGGCGCGCCCCGAGGCTTGGCAGGAAGATGCCCTGGCGCTGCCCAGCTCGCGCGCTGCCTTTCGCCGCACCCTGAACCTCGGCTTCACCGAAGCTTTCCGCGCCCGCACCCAAGGGCCGGGGCACTATTCCTTCTGGGATTATCAGGCGGGCGCCTGGGAAAAGAACAACGGAATACGCATCGACCATTTTCTGTTGACGCCGCAATGCGCCGACCTGCTGAACGACTGCTGGATCGAAAAAGAGGTGCGCGGGCATGAAAAACCTTCGGACCATGTGCCGGTCTGGGTCGATCTGGCCGCCTGATGCCTTTCGGGGGGGCCGTATTGCCCCTTCGGGGGGGCCGTATTGCCCCCCGAACACTTTGCGGTGTTATTCTGCGGCCACCCTGCGCCGCTCCAACAAGGGTTTCAGATAGCGCCCTGTGTGGCTTTCGCTGACCTCCACCACCTGTTCCGGGGTGCCGGTGGCGACCACCCGTCCCCCGCCATCGCCGCCTTCGGGGCCGATGTCGATGACCCAGTCGGCGGTCTTCACCACGTCGAGGTTATGTTCGATCACCACCACAGAATTGCCCTGATCCACCAATTCATGCAGCACTTCCAACAATTTGCGCACATCTTCAAAGTGCAAGCCGGTGGTTGGCTCATCAAGAATATACAGCGTGCGCCCGGTGGATCGTTTGGCCAGCTCTTTCGACAGCTTCACGCGCTGCGCCTCGCCGCCTGACAGCGTCGTCGCCTGCTGACCAACCTTGATATATCCAAGGCCCACCCGCACCAGCGCGTCCATCTTTTCCCGAATGCTGGGCACGGCTTTGAAAAACTCTTGGGCATCTTCAACCGTCATATCAAGAACGTCGGCTATGCTTTTGCCTTTGAACCGAATTTCCAAAGTTTCACGGTTATACCGCGCGCCCTTGCAGGTTTCACATTCGACATAGACATCGGGCAGAAAATGCATCTCGATCTTGATCACGCCGTCGCCCTGACACGCCTCGCAGCGGCCACCTTTGACATTGAAGCTGAACCGCCCCGGTTTATAGCCCCGCGCCTTGGCCTCGGGCAGGCCGGCGAACCAGTCACGGATCGGGGTGAAGGCCCCGGTATAGGTCGCAGGGTTTGAACGCGGGGTGCGCCCAATGGCCCGCTGATCAATGTCGATCACCTTGTCCAGATGCTCCAGCCCCTTGATGGTTTCGCAGGGCGCGGGCGTCTGACGGGCGCCATTGAGCCGCATACTGGCGGTCTTGAACAACGTTTCGATGGTCAGCGTCGATTTTCCACCACCAGACACGCCTGTGACGCAGACGAACTTGCCCAGAGGGAAATCGACAGTCACCTCATGCAGGTTGTTGCCGGTTGCCTTGACGACGGTCAGCTTTTTCTTGTTGCCCTTGCGGCGGGTTGCGGGAACGGGAACCTCACGTTTTCCGGTCAGATATTGCCCCGTTACACTGTTTGCATCCGCCATGATCTCGGCGGGTGTGCCCTTGGCCACCACACGGCCCCCATGAATGCCCGCGCCGGGGCCGATGTCGAACACATAATCCGCCTCGCGGATCGCTTCCTCGTCGTGTTCGACGACGATCACGGTATTGCCTTGATCGCGCAGGTTTTTCAGTGTTTCCAACAGACGGTCATTGTCGCGTTGGTGCAAGCCGATGCTGGGCTCGTCCAGCACATACAGCACCCCGGTCAGGCCACTGCCGATCTGGCTGGCCAGACGGATACGCTGGGATTCGCCCCCTGACAACGTGCCGGCGTTGCGCGACAGCGTCAGATAATCCAGCCCCACATTGTTCAGAAAACCCAGCCTTTCGCGGATTTCCTTGAGGATTGCGCGGGCGATTTCGTTTTTCTGGTGGGTCAGGTGATCGGGCACCGTCAATGTCCAGTCATAAGCCTCGCGGATCGACATTTGCACCACTTGGCCGGCGTGCAATCCGTCAATCTTGACCGCCAAAGCCTCGGGGCGCAGACGATAGCCGCCGCAGGCACCGCAGGGGCGGTTGTTCTGATATTGCTCGAATTCCTCGCGCACCCAGCTTGAATCGGTCTCGCGATAGCGGCGTTCCATGTTGGGGATCACCCCCTCGAATGGACGGCTGACGTTATAGACACGCCCGCCTTCGTCATAGCGGAACGGAATTTCCGTCTCGCCCGATCCGAACAGGAACACCTGTTGCACGTCTGGCGGCAGATCCTTCCATTTGGTGGATGGGTTGAACGAATAATGCTTCGCAATAGATTGAATTGTCTGTAAAAAATACGGTGACTTACCCTTGCGCCAGGGTGCAAGGGCGCCATCGGAAATCTTCAAATTCTGATCCGGCACGACAAGCCGTTCATCAAAAAACAGTTCAACCCCCAGACCATCGCACACCGGACAGGCCCCGAAGGGCGCGTTGAACGAAAACAGCCGCGGTTCGATTTCGGGTATGGTAAAGCCACTGACAGGACAGGCGAATTTTTCCGAGAAGGTGAACCGTTCCGGGTCGCCCTCGCCCGGAGCGGTTTCCAGAATGGCGATGCCATCGGCCAGATCGAGAGCGGTGCGAAAACTGTCGGCCAGCCGGGTTTCCAGCCCCGCCCGCACGACCAGACGATCAACCACCACATCGATGTCATGGCGGAATTTCTTGTCCAGCGTCGGTGCGTCGTCCAGTTCGTAAAACTGCCCGTCCACCTTGACGCGCTGAAACCCCTGTTTGCGCAAATCCGTGAATTCCTTGCGGTATTCGCCTTTGCGGTCACGGATGACCGGCGCCAGAAGATAACCGCGTGTACCGTCCGGCATCGCCATGACGCGATCAACCATGTCCTGCACCTGTTGCGCCTCGATCGGCAGGCCGGTGGCGGGGGAATAGGGCGTGCCGACGCGCGCAAACAACAGGCGCAGGTAATCGTAAATTTCAGTCACGGTGCCGACGGTCGACCGGGGGTTTTTCGATGTTGTCTTCTGTTCGATGCTGATGGCAGGCGACAGGCCGCTGATGTGATCCACATCGGGTTTCTGCATCATGTCCAGAAACTGCCGCGCATAGGCCGACAGGGATTCGACATACCGCCGCTGCCCCTCGGCATAGATGGTGTCGAAGGCAAGGCTGGATTTTCCGCTGCCCGACAGGCCGGTGATGACCACCAGTTGATCGCGGGGAATGTCCACATCGATGGATTTCAGGTTGTGTTCGCGCGCGCCGCGCACCTCGATGAATTTATGCTCGGCCATGGCCCACCTCAAACTGGCTTGCAGACCTGTGCCAGGCCCACGGTCGTTAGATAGGCGTCATACTTGCAGACGCCAGCACGCGTTCGGAACGATTGGGGAACATTTACCACTTCTTCAAGGATTCGGTTCAATCTTTCTGTGGATAACACCCGTAAGGAGGCGCCTCTAGAAATGGATCGCCCGCCCATAGGCATCGAGAACCGATTCGTGCATCATCTCACTGAGGGTGGGATGGGGGAAAACGGCCTCGATCAACTCTTCCTCGGTGGTTTCCAGCTGTCGCCCTATGACATAGCCTTGGATCAGTTCGGTCACTTCGGCACCCACCATATGCGCGCCCAGAAGTTCGCCGGTTTCCGCGTCAAAGACAGTTTTCACCATTCCTTCCGCCTCGCCCAGGGCAATCGCCTTGCCATTGCCGATGAACGGAAACCGCCCGACGCGCACCTTGTGCCCGGCCTCTTGCGCCTGCGCCTCGGTCAAACCAACACTGGCGATCTGTGGCTGGCAATAGGTACAACCGGCGATGCTGTTCGGCTTGATCGGGTGCGGATGCCCACCGGCGATCAATTCGGCCACCATCACCCCTTCGTGGCTGGCCTTGTGCGCCAGCCACGGCGCCCCCGCCAGATCGCCGATCGCAAACACGCCCTCCACCCCGGTGCGGCAAAATTCATCGGTCACGACATGGGTGCGCTCCACCGT
>JAACVA010000066.1:5092-13900 GCA_009992615.1 Rhodobacterales bacterium | reverse complement strand
CTGATCAAGGACGGTCTGATCCCAGAGGGCGAGATTGAGGATGCCAAGGCGGCTTTTCAGGCGCACCTGAACCAAGAATTCGAGGCCGGCAAAGAATTTCGCCCCAACAAGGCCGACTGGCTGGACGGGCGCTGGTCACATCTGGACAAACAGGGCACGAAATACCAGCGCGGCAAGACGGCGATCAAGAAGGCGATGTTTGACGACATCGGCGCCGCCCTCACCTCGGTGCCCGAAGGGTTTGCCATCCACAAGACCGTCGAGCGCCTGTTCGACGCAAAACGTCAGATGTTTGAAACCGGCGCCGGTTTCGACTGGGCCACGGCCGAGGCTCTGGCCTTTGGTTCGCTGCTGCTTGAAGGGTATCCTGTGCGCCTGTCTGGTCAGGATTCGACCCGCGGCACGTTTTCCCAGCGTCATTCCGGCATCATCCACCAGCAGACCGAAGAACGGTATTACCCTCTGAACCAAATCCAAGCCGGACAGGCCAAATACGAGGCGATCGATTCGATGCTGTCGGAATATGCGGTTCTGGGCTTTGAATACGGCTATTCCCTTGCCGAACCCAACGCCCTGACCGTCTGGGAAGCGCAGTTTGGCGATTTTGCCAACGGTGCGCAGATCATGTTCGACCAGTTCATTTCGTCGGGCGAAGCCAAATGGTTGCGCATGTCGGGTTTGGTTTGCCTGCTGCCTCATGGATATGAGGGGCAAGGGCCCGAACACTCCTCCGCGCGGCTGGAGCGGTTTTTGACGATGTGTGGCCAAGACAACTGGATCGTTGCCAACTGCACCACGCCGGCGAACTATTTCCACATCCTGCGCCGCCAGTTGCATCGCAGCTATCGCAAACCGCTGATCCTGATGACGCCGAAGTCCCTGCTGCGCCACAAGATGGCCGTCAGCAATGCGGACGAATTCCAGACCGGCAGCAGCTTTCACCGGGTGCTGTGGGATGATGCGCAGCACGGCCATTCAACCCTGGCCCTGAAACCCGATGACCAGATCAAGCGCGTCGTCATGTGTTCCGGCAAAGTGTATTATGATTTGCTGGAAAAACGCGACGCCGAGGGGTTGGATGATACATATCTGCTGCGCATCGAACAATTCTATCCTTTCCCGGCGCTCAGCCTTGTAAAGGAACTGGAACGCTTCAAGGGCGCAGGCATGGTCTGGTGCCAGGAAGAACCCAAGAACCAGGGCGCGTGGAATTTCATCGAACCCAACATCGAATGGGTGCTCACCCGCATCAAGGCCGGGATGACGCGGCCAGAATATGCCGGGCGCGCCGCCTCGGCTTCGCCGGCCACCGGCCTTGCCTCGCAACACAAAGCTCAACAGGCCGCGCTGGTGAACGCCGCGTTGGGTCTGGAAGGATAAGTCATGTCTATCGAAGTCCGTGTGCCCACCCTGGGCGAATCCGTCACCGAAGCCACGATCGCCACCTGGTTCAAGAAGCCCGGCGATCGTGTCGAGGTGGATGAAATGCTGTGCGAACTGGAAACCGACAAGGTGACAGTCGAGGTGCCTTCGCCGGTGGCCGGTGTGTTGGCCGAACTGGTGGCCGCCGAGGGCGACACGGTGGGCGTCGATGCCCTGTTGGCCACCATCGCAGAGGAAGGCAACGCCGGGCCCGAGGACGTGAAACCCAAGGCCGAGCCCAAATCCGAACCCGCAACAAAACCCGCCGAGGCTGCACAGATGATCGACATCATGGTTCCCACGCTTGGTGAATCCGTCACCGAAGCAACGGTTTCGACCTGGTTCAAAAAACCCGGCGATGCCGTGCAGGCCGACGAAATGCTGTGCGAACTGGAAACCGATAAAGTGTCGGTCGAGGTGCCCGCCCCTGCCGCCGGCATTCTGGGCGAAATCCTTGCCAAGGAAGGCGAAACCGTTCAGGCCAACGGCAAGCTGGCCACGATGACCGCCGGTGGCGATGCAGGCGCACAGCCCGCCCAGCAAACCGTGCCGGACACCGCCGCCACCTCGGGCGGTCAGGCCCCTGCTGACACCAGCGACGTTGAAGATGCACCTTCGGCGAAGAAACTGATGGCTGAAAAGGGCGTTTCGCGCGATGCCGTCGCCGGCTCGGGCCGCGATGGGCGGATCATGAAGGAAGACGTGCTCAAGTCGCTGACCGCCCCCGCGCCCTCGGCCACGGTGGCCCCCGCCGCAGCCCCCCGCGCGCCCGTGGCGGCCTCGGACGAAGCGCGCGAAGAACGGGTCAAGATGACCCGTCTGCGTCAGACCATCGCCCGCCGCCTGAAGGACAGCCAGAACACCGCCGCCATGCTGACCACCTATAACGAGGTGGACATGACTGCGGTGATGGACCTGCGCAACGAATACAAAGACCTGTTCGCCAAGAAACACGGGGTGAAGCTGGGCTTCATGTCGTTCTTCACCAAGGCCTGCGTCCATGCCCTGCGCGAAGTGCCCGAGGTGAACGCCGAAATTGACGGCACCGATGTGGTGTACAAGAAATTCGTCCACATGGGCATTGCCGCCGGCACCCCCAGCGGTCTTGTCGTGCCGGTGATCCGTGACGCCGACGCCATGTCCTTTTCCGGCATCGAAAAGGCAATCGCCGAAATGGGCGCCAAGGCGCGCGACGGCAAACTGTCGATGGCCGAAATGCAGGGCGGCACCTTCACCATCTCGAACGGCGGCGTCTATGGCTCGCTCATGTCCTCGCCAATCCTGAACCCGCCGCAATCGGGCATTCTGGGGATGCACAAGATTCAGGACCGCCCGATGGCGATCAACGGCCAGGTGGTGATCCGGCCGATGATGTATCTGGCGCTGTCCTATGACCACCGGATCGTTGACGGCAAGGGGGCGGTGACGTTCCTTGTCCGGGTGAAAGAGGCGCTGGAAGATCCGCGTCGGCTGTTGATGGATTTGTGAGGGTCAGACATGACAAGCCATGAACTTGGAAGGATTTTCGGCGAGCGGTATAATTCCGCAGCCGACAAGATGAAGGTCACGTCCATCCATCTCTTCGGCATTGAGTTTGCAAACCAACTCAAAGGTCAACCGATGAAAGAAATTTGTGCGCTTGCCGGTGTGCCAGTGTCCTGTACCACAGAAATTTTTAAGGGAATGCGGCTGGCAGAGCACGTTACAATGAGGTCCAAAGTCTGATGACCACCGAACTCACCGTCCTCACCCTCGCCGCCCTGCTTCAGGTGGTGCAACTGGGCCTTTACGCTGTCGCGGCCAATATTCAGGCCGGGCCGAAGGCCGCCATGGGACCGCGCGACCAGAAGGTGGAACTGAGCGGCATCGCCGGGCGGTTGCAACGTGCGCTGAACAACCATTTTGAGGGTCTTTTGCTGTTTGCCATCGCCGCCCTCGTGGTAAGCCTTGGTGAACAATCCTCGCCCGTCACCCGGACCTGTGCCCATGTCTACCTGATTGCGCGCATCCTTTATGTGCCCGCCTATGTTCAGGGCACGGGGCCGTGGCGCAGCCTGATCTGGGCGGTGGGGTTTGGCGCAACGGTGGTCATGCTGATCGCTGCGCTGCTCTGAAACACAAAAGCCGCGCCGCTCAGGCGCGGCGCACGCACCCCGTGCACACCAAAAGGAGACTTCCATGGCCTACGACGTCATCATCATCGGCTCCGGTCCCGGCGGCTATGTCTGCGCGATCCGCTGTGCGCAACTGGGCCTGAAAACCGCCTGCGTCGAAGGCCGCGATACGCTGGGCGGCACATGCCTGAATGTCGGCTGCATCCCGTCCAAGGCCCTGCTGCACGCCACCCATATGCTGCACGAGGCCGAGCATAATTTCGCGGCCATGGGCCTGAAGGGCAAGTCGCCCACGGTAGACTGGCCACAGATGCAGAAATACAAGGACGACGTGGTCGCCCAGAACACCAAGGGCATCGAATTTCTGTTCAAGAAGAACAAGATCGACTGGATCAAAGGTTGGGCCACCATTCCCGGACCCGGCAAGGTAAAGGTGGGCGATACGCTGCACGAGGCGAAGACCATCGTCATCGCCACAGGCTCGCAAGTGGCCAGCCTGCCGGGCGTCGAGGTGGATGAAAAGACCGTCGTCTCGTCCACCGGCGCCTTGAAACTGGGCAAGATCCCGAAAACCCTTACGGTGATCGGCGCCGGCGTCATCGGTCTGGAAATGGGCAGCGTCTATGCCCGCCTCGGGGTCGAGGTGACAGTGATCGAATACCTTGACGCGATCACCCCCGGCATGGACGGCGAGGTGCAGAAATCTTTCAAGCGGCTGCTGGAAAAGCAGGGAATGAAATTCATCATGGGCGCCGCAGTGCAAGGCGTGACCACCGCAAAGTCCAGGGCAAAAACCACCTATAAACTGCGCAAGGATGACAGCACCCACGAGATCGACTCTGACATCGTGCTGCTGGCCACCGGGCGCGTGCCCTATACCGATGGTCTGGGCCTTGAGTCGCTGAACATCGCCACCAGCAAACGCGGCCAGATCGAAACCGACAGCCATTGGGCCACCAACATACCCAGCATCTATGCCATCGGCGATGCGATCGCCGGCCCCATGCTGGCCCACAAGGCCGAAGACGAAGGCATGGCGGTGGCCGAGGTTATCGCAGGCAAACACGGCCATGTGAACTACGGTGTGATCCCCGGCGTGATCTATACCCACCCCGAGGTTGCCAATGTCGGCGTCACCGAGGAACAGCTGAAAGAAGCAGGGCACGCCTACAAGGTCGGGAAATTCAGCTTCATGGGCAACGGTCGGGCCAAGGCCAACTTTGCAGGCGACGGTTTCGTCAAACTGCTGGCCGACAAGACCACCGACCGTATACTCGGCGCCCATATCATCGGCCCCATGGCGGGCGACCTGATCCATGAAATCTGCGTCGCCATGGAATTTGGTGCCTCGGCCCAGGATCTGGCGCTGACCTGTCATGCCCACCCCACCTATTCCGAAGCCGTGCGCGAAGCGGCCCTGGCCTGTGGCGATGGTGCCATCCACAGCTGAGCGATAACACGGCCAAGCCGATCTTGGTTTGAAAAGCATTCTCGGCGCAGGCGCGCAGCGGCTGGGGGGGGCAGACAGCCCCCCCGACTAGGCCAGCAACAGGCGCAAACCTTGGGTCACATCGGTGCGTACCGCCAGACGCAGCCCCGGTTCGTCGCCGGCACGCAAGGCCGCAACAATCATCCGGTGCCCGGAGGGCACTTCGGTGCGCCGCAATCGGCC
The DNA here is from genome assembly GCA_009992615.1 of Rhodobacterales bacterium. Taxonomy (GTDB): domain Bacteria; phylum Pseudomonadota; class Alphaproteobacteria; order Rhodobacterales; family Rhodobacteraceae; genus Oceaniglobus. Next base: position 8,692 of record JAACVA010000066.1, on the reverse strand, counting down.
ATACAGCTTGCGCATGGTCGGGCCCAGTTGCAACCACACCGTTTCACACATCGCCAACATCGCGGGCGCCTGGGCGCGCAGGTACAGAGTGCGATGAAACTCCAGATTGGTGCGGATATATCCCACGGCATCGTGGCGTGCGATCACGTCGGCGATCGACCCATTGATTACCTGCAACCGGTCGATCAGCGCGATATGCGCCCGGGGCAGCGCCCGCGAGGCCAGCTCAACCTCAAGCAGGGCACGCAATGCGCCCAGTTCCTCAATCCGCTCGTTGCTCAATTCCGGGGTCGAAACACGCCCCGAAGACGACAGCGTCAGCGCGCCCTCCGCCACCAGGCGGCGCACGGCCTCGCGCGCCGGGGTCATGGACACATCGAATTGCTTGCCGATGCCCCGCAGGGTCAGCGCGACACCGGGGGCCATTTCGCCATGCATGATCTGACCGCGCAGGCTGCGATACACTCTGTCATGCGCCGAAAGGGTTGGATCGACCGCCCGCATGGTCACCATCACGACCGGAACACCCAGCGGTGCAGACTGGCCCCTTCGCGGCGCAGCCAGGCCCGATGTTGCGCGTGATCGGGCATCAGGCGGGCCACCACGGCCCAGAAGGCCGGGCTGTGGTCCATCCGGGCCAGATGCGCCACCTCATGCGCGGCGACATAGTTCAGCACCGCGGGCGGTGCCAGAATCAGCCGCCAGGAATACATCAGATCGCCGGCGGCCGAGCACGACCCCCAGCGCGACCGGGTGTCGCGCAAGGTGATCCGCCCATAGGACAGGCCCAGCGCCGCAGCATAGCGATCCGACGCCGCGACAAGGGCATCGCGCGCCATGGTGCGGGCGAATACCTCGACCAGGGCGGCGGTGGCGGCGCCCTGAGGCACCAACAGATGCCCGCCCTCAACCCGCGGCGCGCGCACCGCAGCCGGGGCCAGCATCAGCGCCAGACCGCCGAGCGGCAAAACCACACCGGGCAACACCGGCACCGCCCCCGGCCGCCCGACCAACTGTTTGCGAATCCAGTCTTCTTTCTGGCGGGCGAACCCCAGCGCCTCGGCCTCGGTGCCACGGCGCGGCATGGTCAGCGTGACCCGACCATCCAGCCCCGACACCCGCAGCGAAATCCGCCTGGCCCGGGGCGAGCGGCGCAAGGTGATGTCGATCGGGGGATCCCCCGGCAGAACCGCCTGCGTCATGCGTTTATCCTTCATGCCAGAGCCGCGTGTCACTGTATCGCGTGCATTGTAGTTGCCGCCAGCACAAAAGCGGGCTTTGACACTGCGGGGTGGCTGTGGCATGGCACAACAAATTTGGATCATCGACCTCACAGGAAAGGGGATCACATGCCCAAGGAAGAATGGGGCACCAAGCGGGTGTGCCCGACCACCGGCAAGCGGTTTTACGACTTGGGCAAATCGCCCATCGTCAGCCCCTACACCGGCGAAGTCGTCGTGCTGGACACCGGCAAGGGGTCGCGCACCATGCTGGCTGACAAGGCTGACAAGGCCAGCGTCAAGAATGACGCGAACGATGAAGACGAGGTCATTCTCGACGACGAAGACGAGGCCGAGGTCGATCTGGGCGACGACGTGCTGGAAGATGACGACGAAGACGAGAACGTGTCGCTCGACGACATTGCCGATGTCGCCGTCGACGACGACTGACATGTGTCGGGGATGGGCCGTGGTTTTTTCGCTTGAACTGCCCTGCATCATCCCCTAAACGCAGCATGGTAGCCATTATTTCCGGTTACAAAAGGGCCCTTAGCTCAGCTGGGAGAGCGCCTGCATGGCATGCAGGAGGTCAGCGGTTCGATCCCGCTAGGGTCCACCAAACCGCACTTGTTGGTTGAAATATCCGCTAACACCTTGTACGGAAAGGTGATTTCAGCGGTTCGATAACCCTCATTACGGCTATACCGCAAAGGGTCTGCAAGGGCCAGTTTAAGCACTGCTCTCTTGAACGCAAACTCGCCTTTTTCATATAGATTCTAAGGGTTTGCCAGAAACGTGAGGGCGTGTTCGATAAATTCTTCCAGGCATCCCTTTGGCGGCACGATTCCTTCGGCTTGCTTGCGGGGCATCGCGCTAACCATCACCTTCACGTCAGACTGGCTGAGCGTGGCCGATCATCTGGAGATTGCAACGCAAGACCGCTCCCCGTCACCGAGACGGGCTATCGTTCAATATTCTTGCATCAGGGTGCTGTCGCACAAAAAGGCGGCGCTGTCGTATACACCGTGGCGCGGCTTGACGAAGAGACTCATCGCATCGGCTGGAGCGAGGCGCAACTCAGCTTGTTCTGAAGGGCAGGAAAAATTTCGCGCCCGCACTTGCGGGCGCGGAGAGATTTGCGCATCAAATGATACGCAAATTACAGGGAAATGAATATCAGACGATATTCTCATTAAAGTGGTTTTGCCTTTCCAAGGCGCTTATTTCAAGCCTCGAACAGCTCTTGATAAATCGCTTCAACTTGCCCTACCTCATCTTGCGAGAGCGGCGCGAACTCTTTGTCCCGTTCCCTCTTGGACAGCAAGCCACCATTTTGCTTGAGAAAGCTGAATAATAAATCCACGGTTGACGCGGGCATCTCGATCATCGCCTCTACGCGCAATTTGAATCGGTCATATCTTTCAAGATATGCAGCCTCTTCCGGCAAATCGTTCTCGATGGTCTTTTGCACGCATTCAAACAGGAATTCCGCATGAGGGGTCGCTTCAAAATATCGATAGAAATCATCGGTGTCATTAAGGATGCGCACATTCATTTTCTCGGTTGGTTCCCAATCGATCACGGGCAAAAGCCGCTGCGAGTAGCTTTCAAGGACGCGGCGGTAATCGTCTATCCGCTCAAGAATGACGGATGAAACCGGAAACACGATACCTGTCGGATTGAAGCCGCGCGCGGTCAGAACATGGTGGATCAGATAGCGATGAATCCGCCCGTTGCCGTCCTCGAACGGGTGGATATAGACAAACCCGAATGCCAGTACCGCCGCAGCAATCACCGGATCAATACCGTCAGCAAAGCTGCGATCAAAATCAATCATCCCCTGAATCAGGGCGGGCAACCCTTCGTGACGCGCGCTGATATGATCGGGCAGCGGCATGCGCGAGTCCTGCTCATGCTCGCCGACAAAACCGCCTTCATCGCGAAAGCCAAGGCGGATAAACCGCTCTTCACCGATCACGATCCGCTGCAAGCGCAGAAATTCGTCGCGGTCGAGGGGCTGCTTGCCCGCTTCACCGATGGCCTTGCCCCAACGCTGGATGCGATTGTGCGGCGGTGCTTCGCCTTCAATGGCGTAGCTGGATTTGGAATCCTTCAGCAGCAAAAACGCGGCAGTGCGCGCCAGAATGCCCGCTGAAATCTTGCCGACAACGGCGCGTGCCTGTTCATCAAGCTTGGCGTTTACCAAGCGATCAAGTTTGTCGGTGCGCCGTACGAGCGGACAGAACTCTGGTGTTCCTGGCAAGTTGTTGCGGACGCGGTGGCGGGTCGATGTTTCGCCTTTGACAGCCCATTGAAGCTTTGTGTCCACGATGTCGGCATATGTGCCTGTTTTGGCATCGGGAAGGTCAAGCGCGCGATC
>JAACVA010000066.1:0-4959 GCA_009992615.1 Rhodobacterales bacterium | reverse complement strand
TATTTTAGAGCAAAAACAAGATGCCCTTCGAGCGTTGATTGCGGCTCATGCCGTGGCGTATAGATGCGCCAGCCGCCTTCCTCGTAAACCTTGTGGCGCTCACCAATCGCGCTGAGCATGAGCGGCAGCGGCACCTTCAGATCGTAAGCGTCAATGAGGGCAGCGTACCCCACGGGCAAAGCACGCTCGAAAGTGGCCATCATCGACGCTGTAGCACCTGATATTATTGATCAGGGAACAGACCTGGCATCCAGCGCCCTGCAAGTGTTGCCGGAAATGCCAGAACCAAGGGAGCGCGTGAGCTTTCAGATGTCAGCGCGCCCGCATCGATCTGTGCCGATGTCACGCGCCGCGCCGTCTGGTCTGGCCGAAGGCGATCAGGGCCCAGAGCAGCGTCGGCACGGTTTTGGCGCAGGGCAGCACGGTCTGGGTCGTGATGCGGTGGCGGAATTCTTAATTCAACCGCTCGATCGCGTTCGTTGTCCTCGCCGATCTCCATTGTGGCGGGTCGAGCCGGGCAAAGATGAACGGCCTGGTCCCTGCCTCCTTGAGGCTGTCGGCGACGGCCTTGCATTTCTGCCGCCATTTGCGAAGGAATGCCTTGCGACGTTTCTCGACCTTTACAGCGGTGTCGGCGCAGATCATGTCGCGGAAGTCGTCGTGCATCGGCTTCGGCGCATGGCCGGGCAGATTGCGATGGTTCTGGACCATGCAGCGCTGGACGACCAGGTCCTCGCCCCAGAGCGCGACAAATGTGGCATCAAGACCATGGGCGCCGTCGATGATGATGAACTCTGGCCGCTTCAGCCCGCGCGCACCGAGGTTGGCGAGGTGACGGTGGACCGTGGCCTTGCGGTCAAGCCGCGTCTTGATGACGGTGCCGTGCGGACTGAGACGGACGATATATTCGTGGGGGAACCGTCCACCGGACGGTTTCCTGATCCGCCTCACTCTTCGTCAGCCGGTGATAACGCAGCAGCGCCCTGGAGCGCCATTCAGTGATCTTGCCCTCTTCGTTCTCGCCATAGCGACAGCGACCGATGAAGGCCACGCGTTCCTCCTCGAACAGCATCTCGATGGTCGCCCGAATGTTCTGTCGCAACCGATCCTCGATCGGATCATAGCTTGCTTCATTGGCCAGCAGCGCAACCAAGCTGGTGTCTGTATTCAACGTCATGGCGTTCGGGCCGCGCCTCGAACCGGTGACGGTTTGCGGCCCGCACTCTCCTTGGCGGTTGCGGCTGCCGGTTGGGTGGTTTCGGGTCACCCGGAGATCCCGCCTTCAAATCTCCACCAACTTCGCAACACCACCTGTGCCCGCATTCTTATTGTGTCGGCATCAGAAATATCTCGTTCACGGCGCAACGTGGCTCGGCTTCGAGGGCAAAAAGTGCCGCCTTGGCGACATCCTCAGGCTGCAACTTGTCGGGCTTCGGCTCGTCAAAGAACGGCGTGTCGACCATGCCGGGTGCTATGACCGTGCACCGGCCCCCGAAAGACTTCATTTCTTCGGACAGATTGCCGCCATATCCGTGTACGAACCATTTTGTCGCGCCGTAGACCGATCCGGGGATATGGCGTCGTCCGGCCGCCGATCCGGTCAGCAGCAGATGCCCTGCCCTTTGCTTGAGATGAGGCATCGCGGCCATCACCGTCCAGAGGACACCGAGAATGTTCACACCGATCATCTGCTGCCACTCTACCGGGTCGCCCGCATCTGTACCCGCCGCCGACAGACCCATACCGGCATTGGCAAAAGCTGCGTCAAGCCCACCTGTCTGATCCACGAACGTCGCCATCGCCGCCTTGAGATTTGCGAGGTCGGTCACATCACCCGGCAAGGCGACCGCCTTTCCACCGAGTTCATCGACAAGTGCGTCCAGCTTGCCCGCAGATCGCGCAAACAGCCCCACACGCCAACCTTGTGAAACCGCCAGACGCGCCGTCGCTGCGCCGATTCCGCTTGATGCACCAGTAATGAAAAGTGATTTCGGTTTCATGTCGCAGCCTTTTTATCAATGCCAGAGATGTCGACAACGCGTTCGTTGCGGTTTGGTTGCGTCTGATCCGAATTGCACCGTTTAAGGGATATGATCGCCTTCAGGCGCCGCTCTTTTCGCCTTTGCCGATTTGGCAAAGGAACATATCGCCCCGCCCCGCGTTGCGTCGTCAGGTCTGATAAGGACAACCATGCCAACACTTACAACCGTCAATTCCGCAACCGGGCAAAACATCCAGACTTATGCGGTGGTGACAGTAACCGACGTGACCGCCCGGATCGAGGCCTGCCATACGGCATTTCAGGAGTGGCGCGGACTGACGCATCAGGACCGGGCGCCGTTCCTGGCGAAGATCGCGCAGAAACTGCGCGACACTGCCGATGAGTTTGCCGCCTTGATGACGATGACGCGCGAGACAGGCAAGCTGCCGAAAGACGGATATCTTGAGGTCGAGATCTGTGACTATACAGCCCGGCACGGACCTGATGCTCTGGCCAAGGAAGAGCGCACGCATGGCCCTGACGTCCGGTGCGGTATCGTCAAATGTCAACCGATCGGCACTATATATTCGATCCAGCCATGAAATTTTCCATTTTACCAGCCAATCCGTGTGTTGGCCGCCAATCTGATGGCAGGCAACGCCTGTGTTCTGAAACCCACCAGCATCTGCACCGGCTCGGGCCTGCACCTGCGCGAATAAAGTGAAATCGATTTTTCTGCCAAAATCAGTCACCCCGCCAAGAATGCCTTTCACGCCCCGAGGCGCAGAGTGCAAGGCGTGGTTAAGCCCCCCACGAAACCCGTATTCTGATCACAAAAGGACCCGCCAGATGGCACAATCGACCTCACAAAACCGCAAGTTCGTGCTGGCCAAACGTCCCAAGGGCGCGCCGGACGACACCACGCTGCGGCTTGAAACCGAAGATGTGGCGACCCCCGGCAAGGGTCAGATGCTGCTGCGCAACGAATATCTGTCGCTGGACCCCTACATGCGTGGCCGGATGAGCGATGCGCCGTCCTATGCCGCGCCAGTCGAGATCGGCGCCGTCATGATTGGTGGCACAGTGGCGCAGGTCGTGTCGTCTGACGTAAAGGGCTTTGCGGCGGGCGACTGGGTGCAGGCGTTCGGCGGCTGGCAGGATTACGCCCTGTCTGACGGCACGGGCGTGATCAATATGGGAAAATCGCCTGAAAATCCGTCCTGGGCGCTGGGTGTGTTGGGGATGCCGGGGCTGACCGCCTGGGCGGGCCTGACCCGGATCGGCCAGCCGAAAGAAGGCGAAACGCTGGTTGTCGCCGGGGCCAGCGGCCCGGTGGGCGCCACCGTGGGCCAGATTGCCAAGATTCTCGGGCTGCATGTCGTCGGTATCGCGGGGGGGGCCAGGAAATGCGCCCATGTGGTCGATACCCTCGGGTTCGACGCCTGTATTGATTACAAGGCAGAGGGATTTCCCGGCGCGCTGAAAACGGCAGTGCCTGACGGTATCGACGTCTATTTCGAAAATGTCGGGGGCGCGGTGTTCGACGCCGTGATGCCCCTGCTCAACCCCTCGGCCCGCATCCCGGTTTGCGGCCTGATCTCGCAATACAACGCAACCGCGCTGCCGGACGGCCCGGACCGGTTGAACCTGCTGCTTGGCATGATCCTGCGCAAACGGATGACCGTGCGCGGCTTCATCGTTTTCGATGACTTCGGTCATCTTTACCCCGAATTCGCAAGCCAGATGGGGGCCTGGGTGAAAGAAGGCAAGGTCCAATACCGCGAGGAAATGATTGACGGCCTGGAACAAGCCCCGGCCGCCTTCGTTGGATTGCTCAACGGCGAGGCTTTCGGCAAACGCGTCGTCAAGCTGACCGCCTGAAACACTGACAGACCGAAAGGCACGACCTTATGAAAATACTCATGGTTCTCACATCGCACGACAAACTGGGCGACACTGGCAAAAAGACCGGCTTCTGGCTCGAAGAATTTGCCGCGCCCTATTACGTCTTCAAGGATGCAGGGGCCGAGGTCACGCTGGCCTCGCCCAAGGGCGGACAGCCGCCGCTGGATCCCAGCAGCGACGCTGACGATGCCCAGACCGATGCAACAAAGCGATTCAAGGGCGACAAGGCGGCGCAAGACCAACTGGCCCACACGGTCGTTCTTTCCACAGTATCGGAAGAGGGGTTCGATGCGGTTTTCTATCCCGGTGGTCACGGCCCACTTTGGGATCTGGCCGAGGATGCTGACAGCATCAAGCTGATCGAGACCTTCGCCGCCGATGACCGCCCGATCGCTGCGGTCTGCCACGCCCCGGCAGTGTTCAGGCACCCCAAGGGCGCAGATGGCAAACCGCTGGTCGCAGGCAAGACCGTGACCGGGTTCACCAACACCGAAGAAGACGCTGCCGGCCTGACAGATGTGGTCCCCTTCCTGGTCGAAGACATGCTGAAAGCCAACGGCGGCACCTATGAGAAAGGTGCCGACTGGGCGTCTTTCGTGGTGACAGATGGCACGCTGGTCACCGGCCAGAACCCGGCATCCTCGGAAGCGGCTGCACGAAAATTGCTGGGCCTGCTCTGAGCCGGGGGGCCTTGGAATTTCTTCTGTTGAGTTGCGACTTTCCCAGGTTCCACTGAAAAAACCGGCCCGCATCCCGACGCTTGATCACGTCGGGATGCGAAAAATCTTGGAAGAGCGCTTGGCGGGCCGCCCCTGTAAACTTGGCGGGCCGCCCCTGTAAACCAAGTGCGGCCAACTTGGGGCTTCAGTTCATGCCAAGCCGGGCGCGCAGGGTTTCGGCGAGATCGCGCACGCGCGTCTCGGGGTCGGCGCCTTCCGACACCTCGACCATGGCCGCCGCGATCAGGTCGGTCACCGCAACACCGTCAGAGCCCGGAAAGGCATACCAGGGGCCGGCATATTGCGCGACTTGCGCGTGGGCGACGCGGGCGTTCTCGTTTTCGGCATAATAGG
>JAACVA010000270.1:942-2555 GCA_009992615.1 Rhodobacterales bacterium | reverse complement strand
AACCTTAGGATCCTCGTCGGCCTGTTCGCTCACGGCGGTCTTGGCACGAACATCAAGAGCAACCTGGGAAAGTTCGTCGATATCGATCCGGCTGTCGGAAAGCTCTTTCGCTAGTGCTTCCCATCTGGGACGGCCGACGCCGTGAGCCGGTCCGATTGCGTGGGCCAAGGCAGTTCCGATCGCCTTGGCAACAGAGACCGACATCGATACCGCCGAGCGGGTCACGTTCAGCACCTCGGCAATCTGTGCCTGAGAGCCAAAGCCACTATCGAGCAGTTCTTGAGCGAAGAGGGCACGCTCGATGTAGCTCAGGTCACGTCTACCAGTGTTTTCTGAGACTTGAGCGCGCAGTGCGGCGGTATCGTCCAGGTTAGCTATGAGGGCGCGAACCTTGCTCACTTTGTCGGAGGCACGAATGGCCTCAAGACGGCGGCGTCCATAGACGAGGAGATACCGATTGGGGTCGGTCGGATGGCGCCGAACAAGGATGGGCACAGTTTGCCCGTTTTGTTCAATCGACGCGCGAAGATCGTGCACATCCTTTGGATCGAGGCGGTCCGAATATCGTTCGTCTTGGATCTCGACCGGATCGAGCTCCCAGACATGGTGAGCATCGACAGCATCACGCGCCGACCGCAGGGCCCGATTGCTTGACATCATGCTACCAGGGGCAGGGGACGTCCCCGCCGCAGCCAGACTATCGAGCATGGACATGCGCTTTTTCTTGCTGTCGGTCATCAGCGCCCCCAAGTCTTCTGAATGAGCTGGGTAATCTCGTCGTTGACCGCATTCAGGCTTTCAATGGCTCGGTCATAGGTCGTCCGAGTGAAGGCGCTGCGTTCGACCTCGTAAAGGGTCTGCTTGGTCAAACCGGCATCCGAGATGGCCGTCGACTTGAGCATCGGCGCGTTCAAGACCTTGTCGCCATACATCGTCCGCAAGAAGGCGACGATACGGTTCTGCGGTGCGTCTGTCGGCTCATACCGGGTCAAGAGATAACGCATCCAGTCATGCGACATGTCGGCCCCACTGTCGGCAATGACGTCCATCAGGTCGGCCGTCATTCTGAGGAACTGGCTCATCGACATCACGTCGAGCATCTCGGGATGGATCGTAACGAGAACGCCTGTCGCGGCCGACAGCGCGGACATGGTCAAGAACCCCAGTTGCGGAGGACAGTCGATGACGACGACGTCATACCGCTCATCGATCTGCGCCAGCGCCTCCTTCACACGGAAAAAGAACAAACCCGCGTTGCCGCGAGAAAGCGCCCGCGGCGTCTCGTGCTCGAACTCCATCAGTTCGAGATTGCCAGGAATCAGATCGAGGTTCGGGATATATGTCTTGCGGATCACCTCGGCGATCGGAACCGGGTCTTCATAACGGATCGCATCGTAGAGCGTGCCGCCGTCCAGCAGGTCAAACTCAGGCTGAACCCCATGCAAGGCCGTGAGAGAAGCCTGCGGATCTAGGTCGATCGCCAGGACTCGGTAACCCTTGAGAGCCAACCGTTGAGCGAGATGCGCCGAGGAGGTCGTCTTGCCCGACCCACCCTTGAAGTTCATCACGCCGATGATCTGCAGATGGTCACCGGCGCGACGACCGGGCAGGTA
>JAACVA010000270.1:483-868 GCA_009992615.1 Rhodobacterales bacterium | reverse complement strand
GGTTCCCCGATGAAACTTCTGGCGACGGGCCCTTGCCATCAAGGTGGAGCTTTCTGAGGTATGAGTCGTTGACGCCCAGCAGAGCAGCAGCTTCCCCAGAGGTGAATTTGCGCATAGACTTGGATGCGTCGGGCGGGAACAGACTCTCACGCTGCGAATGCAGCTGCGCCGCTAGCAACTCGGAGTGCTGACGGATCACGGCGTTCAGGTCTTCCTGTGTATCGGCTCTGCTCATCTGCCCTCGCGCGACCCCTTTTTCTTGCTGGGGCGTGTTCACGGATTGTGGCGTTTAGTCGCCCTTTTCCGTGACTATTGCCGGAGGAGTCAGATTCGTGCAAGCTCTTTCTAAATGTGGTGTCAGCCGCTGCGTGATGCACAAGAGTAG
>JAACVA010000270.1:0-216 GCA_009992615.1 Rhodobacterales bacterium | reverse complement strand
GCAGAACGTCTGAGCCGCGACGACGCACATGAGCGCTGAGTTCGCGGACACGAATGTCGTTCTTTACCTGCTCGACGACGGCCCAAAGGCCGATCGCGCCGAGGTCATCCTGGGGCAGGGGCCCCGGATCAGCGTTCAGGTTCTAAACGAGTCACTGGTGAACTGCCGCCGCAAGGCTGGCCTCGGTTGGGAGGAAGCAGCGGCCTTTCTCGAAGG
>JAACVA010000065.1 GCA_009992615.1 Rhodobacterales bacterium | reverse complement strand
TACACATGCGCGACGATTGCCTGCGTGACGGACTGTTCGACGTGACCACCTTCCAACCCCTCGCGCGGCTGGGTTACCAGGATTATACCAAGGTGTCCGAGGTGTTCAGCCTGCCCCGCCCCGGTGAAACCCCATCATAAAGCAGCGGCACAACAGGAGACACGGCATGGCGAAAACGATGATCGGCGTGATTGGCGGAACCGGCCTGTATGAAATCGACGGGCTGACCGATGCGGCCTGGGTCACGGTGAACAGCCCGTGGGGCGCGCCCTCGGATCAGATCCTGACAGGCACCCTCGACGAAGTAAAAATGGCCTTCCTGCCGCGCCACGGCCGCGGTCACGTCCATTCACCCAGCACTGTGCCCTACCGCGCCAACATCGACGCGCTGAAACGGATCGGCGTCACTGACGTGATCTCGGTCTCGGCCTGCGGATCGTTCCGCGAAGACATGGCGCCAGGCGATTTCGTGATCGTCGATCAGTTCGTCGACCGAACCTTCGCGCGCGAAAAATCCTTTTTTGGCACCGGCTGTGTCGCCCATGTCAGCGTCGCCCATCCCACCTGTCCGCGCCTCGGGGCGGCCTGCCTTCAGGCGGCCCGCGATCAGGGGGTCAAGGTGCATGAAACCGGCACCTATCTCGCCATGGAAGGGCCGCAATTTTCCTCGCTGGCTGAATCGAAACTCTATCGCCAGTGGGGCTGCGACGTGATCGGCATGACCAACATGCCCGAAGCAAAACTCGCCCGCGAGGCTGAACTTTGCTATGCCAGTGTCGCCATGATCACCGACTATGACAGCTGGCACCCCCAGCATGGCGCCGTAGACATCACCGCCATCATCGCCACCTTGCACGGCAACGCGGCCAACGCCCGGGGTCTTGTCGCGCGTCTGCCCGCGCTGCTGGGCACCACGCGCGCGCCCTGCCCGCATGGCTGCGACCGGGCCCTCGACTTCGCTCTGATGACCGAACCCGCAAAACGCGATCGCGCGCTCCTCGCGAAACTCGATGCAGTAGCAGGCCGCGTTCTGCGCTGACCCGCATCTTTGGTTTTCCAAATACCCCGGGGCAGCGAAGCGGGGACACCCCCCCTCCCCGGCCAGAAAAAGGCACCAGCATGGCCAAGACCGTCCGAGACTATATCCGCACCATCGTCGATTTTCCGCACGACGGAATCCTGTTCCGCGACGTGACGACCCTGTTTGCCGATCCGCGCGGCTTTCGCATGTGCGTTGACCAGATGTTGCACCCCTACGCAGGACAGGACATCGACATGGTGGTCGGGCTTGAGGCGCGGGGATTCATCCTGGGCGGTGCCATTGCGCATCAATTGGGCACTGGATTCGTGCCGATCCGCAAGAAAGGCCAGCTGCCCGGAACAACGATCAGTCAGGAGTACAAGCTGGAATATGGCGAGGCCATCGTCGAAATCCACGATGACGCGCTCAAACCCGGTGCCAAGGTGCTGCTGGTGGATGATCTTTTGGCCACAGGCGGAACGGCGGCGGCAGGCATTGCCCTGATCGAAAGGCTGGGTGCCCGGATCACCGGCTGCGCCTTCATCGTCGATCTGCCTGATCTTGGTGGACGCAAGGTGCTGGAAGACATGGGAATGGACGTGCACGCGCTCTGCGCTTTCGACGGGGCCTAGGGCTGAGGGCCGGTCATGAGTATTTTTACAAAGAAGAAACACAATCAGTTTTCTAACCGTCCAGGGCGATTCCGGCCCGCAACACAGCGCCGGGATTCATGATCCCCAGAGGGTCAAGCGCCGCCTTGATTGCGCGCATCGCGGCCAGTTTCGCCGGGTCACCGTAGCGTTCCAGATCCGCCACCTTGAACCGCCCGACCCCGTGTTCGGCGCTGAACGAACCGTTCATCTCTGCCACCAGATCGTTTACCACCTCGCGCAGGGCGGGCACCTGGTTGGCGTGATCGGCAACCTGGCCGCCTTGCGGTGGGAAGATGTTGAAGTGCAGGTTGCCGTCGCCCAGATGACCGAAAGCATTGATCCGGAAGTCGCCGATCCTTGCGATGGCCCGGCCCGCCTGCTCGACAAAGGCGGGCACGCAGGACAGCGGCAGCGAGATGTCATTCGACATGACGGCGCCGATCCGCTTGTTCGCCTCGGGGATGGTTTCGCGGATCGCCCAGAAGGCGGCCCGCTGCGCCAGATTGCTGGCGATCACACCATCGCTGACAAGGTTTTTTTCCGCACCCGCCGCGAATATCTGCTCCAGCACTGTTGCGGGGTTCTGCGCGGCGGATGTGCCGAGATCAACCAATACCATCCATTCTGGCGGCTCGGCAAAGGGCGCACGGGGCGGCAGCCCCGCCTCGGCCAGAAAGCGCAGCCCCATGCCGTTGATCAGCTCGAATGCCGAAACAGTGCCGCCGCTGATGTCCTGGGCCACTGCCAGCAGTGAAAGCGCCGCCGCCGGACCCGAAACCACCATCAGCGCCGCACCTTGGTGCGCCGGGCGGGGCGACAGGCGCAGGCTGGCCGCCGTGATTACCCCCAGCGTCCCCTCGGCGCCGATCAGCAGGTGCCGCAGGTCATAGCCGGTGTTGTCCTTCCTCAGCCGCCGCGCGCCATGATACACCGATCCGTCGGGCAGCACCGCCTCGACCCCCAGGCACAGCTCGCGCGCATTGCCATAGCGCAGCACGTTGACGCCACCGGCATTGGCCGACAGGTTGCCCCCGATCCGGCAACTGCCTTCGGATGCAAGGGACAGCGGAAACAGCAGCCCCGCGTTGGCAGCCGCCGCCTGAACATCGGCAAGGATCGACCCCGCCTCGGCCACCAGCACGTTTTCCTCGGGGTACACCGCGCGCACCCTGTTCATCTTCTGCAACGACAGCAGGATCGGCGCCGGGCCATCGGGCATCACCTGACCGCCGACAAGGCCGGTCCCGCCGCTCCACGGCACCACGGCGATGCGGTGACGGGCGGCAAAGCGCACCACTTCGGCCACCTGCGCGACCGAACCGGGCAAGGCGACACAGCCGGCCTGGCCATGCCATTTGCCACGCGGTTCCTCAAGATCGCCCGCCGTGGGGGCACGCACCGCGCCGGCGGGCAGCAGGTTGGAAAGTTCGGTCGCACGGGCGGGTGTCATCGGTGTGAGCATGACCGCACCAAAGCGCAACCGGCGGGCGCGTGCAACTAGGGATCGCTCAAGGCCCGCGGGCGAAGCACCCGCACGGTGGGCCGGTCGGGCAGGGTGCGCAGCCCGATCAGTGTACTGGTTGCACCGGTGTTCTCGATGACGAAATCATCGGCCATGCCAGCAAGAAAGCGATCCAGATTGGCAGGGCCGAACCAGTGCATCGGGATCACCACCGAGGATTTCAGCCGTTTCAGCGTGCGGATCATCCTCGGCAGATCCATCGTCATGCCGCCATCCACCGCCGCCATCACCACATCGAGCCGCCCCAGTGCCGCATATTGCATGTCGTCGGGTTCGTGGTGCAGGTGGCCGAGGTGGCCGATGCACAGCCCCTCAACCTCGAACACGAAGATCGAGTTGCCGTATTTCTCGACACCCCCGTCCCAACGGTTGCGGATGTCGGTGGGCACGTTGCGCACCAGCATTTCACCCAGATCCACATGGTGATCCTGCGGCACACGGCCATCGCCCCAGCCTTTCAGCAGATGCGGGATGCGCGCGTCGGGCATCGCTGTCCAGTGGCTGGAATGGGCGTGGTTCATCGTGGCCACATCCGGCACATGATCGGTTGCGCCGAGGCTGCCGTTGTAATCGGTCACGGCCGACAGCCCACCTTGGGTCTGGATCAGAAACATCGAGTGGTCGATATAGCTGATTCGCACCTCGTATTGCGCCACCGGATCGGTCCAGGACGCCCTGTGCAGATATTCGAGGCCCGGCGCGGCATCGGCGATGGCGATACAATGACTGGGCCGACGATCCTGGCCGATGGCGGCGAAAGGCAGCAGCAAGGCGGCGGCAAGTATGAGGGGAAGACGCATGACGGCTCCTTGATCTGGATGCCGTGATACTAGCATGACGTGGCGGCAAATCACCCGGAACTCTGCCAAAAAGCCGCTCACGTTTGCGCGGGTCTAAGAAGCGGCAGTGCGGTCAGCCAGCGGTGGTGCGCCCGCGGCGGTCACCCCGCAGGTTCGCGTAGAGCACATGATTGCGCCAGCGCCCGGCAATTTGCAGATAGCTTTGCGCCACGCCTTCATATTTGAACCCGCTGCGCTCCAGCACCCCGCGCGAGGCGGCGTTTTCCTCAAGGCAGGCGGCTTCGATCCGGCTCAGCTCCATCACGTGGAACGCATGATGCACGATGCCGGCGATCGCCTCAGCCATGAAGCCCTGGCGCGCGTGGGCGGCACCGATCCAATAGCCCAGCGTGCCCGCCTGGGCCGGGCCACGGCGGATATTGTCCAGCGTGATTGCCCCCAACAGCGTGTCGTCTGACCGCCGGATCAGGAACAGCGGCAGCGCCGTGTCATTGTGGATCGAGCGTTGCGCCCAATAGACACGGTTAGTGAAGCTCTTGCGCGACAGGTGACCGACCGACCAGGTGGGCTCCCAGGGTGTCAGGAAATCGACGCTGGCCTGACGCAACGAGGCCCAGGGGCGGAAATCACCGTGTTGCGGGGCGCGCAGGGTCAACCGTTCGGTGTCGATCCTGACCCGGCGTCGCGACAGGAACATCAGGCAGCAAGCCGCGCAGCGAGGGCCCCCAACCCCGGCGCGCCGTCAACCGGACCGTATAGGGCCATTGCCGATTTTCCACCCGACGCAAGCGCGGCGGCGAAATCACGCACGTCGCCCGTTGTCACGCCGTCGATCTTGGCGACGGTTTCGTCGAGGTTGGGCACGCGGTTCCAGATCGCCAGCAGCCGCGCCAGCCGTTCCGCCCGGCTTGAGGGGCTTTCCAGACCCATCAACAGCCCGGCCTTCATCTGGGCGCGGGCGCGGGCCACTTCCTCGGGTGCCATGTCGGTTGCGGCGCGGGTCATTTCGTCAATCGTCAACTCAGCCAAACCACCGATCTGTTCGGCGCTGGTGCCGGCATAGACGGTGATCGTGCCTGTGTCGGCATAGGCGCCGGCCTGGGCAAAGATCGAATAGCACAACCCGCGTTTTTCGCGCACTTCCTGGAACAGCCGCGACGACATACCGCCGCCCAGAGCGCTGGCATAGACCTGCGCGGTATAGAACGCCGGATCACGATAGCCGGGCGATTCGAAGGCCAACGCGAAATGCACCTGCTCCAACGCGCGGGTTTCGCGCCGCTCACCGCCGGTGAACACGGCAGGCATGATGGGTTGCGACAGCCGCGGTGTCAGATCGCCAAACAGCTTTTCCGCCGCGCGCACGATGGCATCGTGATCGACGGCCCCGGCGGCGGCGACGATCATCTCACCCGGCGCATAGCGTTCGTTGACGAACCCGGCCAGATCGGCCTTGGAAAACGCGCTGACCCGCTCTGCCGGGCCGAGGATCGAGCGGCCGATCGGCTGATCGGCATAGGCCACCTCTTGCAGCCAGTCGAATACGATGTCGTCGGGTGTATCCAGAGCCTGACCGATTTCCTGAAGAATCACCCCCCGCTCAACCTCGATCTCTTGCGGATCGAAGGCAGGGTTCAGCACGATGTCGGCGATCACATCGAGGGCCAAAGGCACATCCGCCTCAAGCACGCGGGCATAATAGGCCGTCATTTCGCGGCTGGTATAGGCGTTGATATATCCGCCCACATCCTCGATCGCCTCGGCGATCTGCAAGGCGCTGCGCCGTGCCGTGCCCTTGAACGCCATGTGTTCCAGAAAATGCGCGATGCCATTCTGCTCGGCCCTCTCATGGCGGCCACCGGCGGTGACCCAGATGCCGACACTGGCCGATTTGAGGCCCGGCATGTTTTCGGTCACGATGCGCAAACCGTTGGAAAGAGTGTGGATCTGGACAGTCACTGGCGGGTACGCTCGCGCATGAGGGTTTGGATCTGGCCCAGGTCGTTGGCGACGCGGGTCATACGTTCGGGCCTGTCATAAAGATCGGCCATACGGATGGGAAGGGGCGGACGTTGCCCCGTTGCCGCCTCGACCGCATCGGGAAATTTCGCAGGATGGGCCGTGGCGAGGGTGATCATCGGCGTGGGGCGGTGCATGTGTTCGCGCGCCACCTTCACCCCGACGGCGGAATGCGGGCACAGCACCTCGCCGGTGGCGGCCTGAATGGCGCGGATCGTGGCGCTGGTTTCCTCTTCGGACGCGCGGCCCGATGCAAAGGTTTCGCGCAACGCCTGCAAGGCGCCTTGCGACACGGTGAACCCCCCCTGCCCCAGTTCGGCCATCAACTGCCGCACGGCCCCCCCATCACGACCATAGGCATCGAACAGCGCGCGCTCAAAGTTTGAAGATACCTGGATGTCCATCGACGGGCTGATCGTCGGTGACACACCCTCCTTGCGGTGCTCACCCGTGGCCAAGGTGCGGTGCAGGATGTCGTTGCGGTTGGTGGCCACCACCAGCCGTTCAATCGGCAGGCCCATGGACCTGGCAATATAGCCGGCAAAGATGTCGCCGAAATTTCCCGTGGGCACGGTAAAACTGACGCTGCGATGGGGCGCGCCCAAGGCCACGGCGGCGGTGAAGAAATAGACCACCTGCGCCAGCACCCGCGCCCAGTTGATGCTGTTGATCGCGGTCAGGCCAACCGCATCGCGAAAGGCGAAATCGTTGAACATCGCCTTCACCGCCGCCTGACAGTCGTCAAAATCGCCATCCATCGCCAAGGCGTGCACATTCGCTTCGGTCGGCGTGGTCATCTGACGGCGCTGCACCTCAGACACGCGGCCATGGGGGAACAGGATGAACACATCGACAGCATCCAACCCGCGAAACGCCTCGATCGCGGCGCTGCCGGTGTCACCCGACGTGGCGCCGACGATGGTGATCCGCTCGCCCTTGCGCGCCATCGCTTCCTGAAACAGCTGGCCGATCAGCTGCATCGCAAAATCCTTGAAGGCCAATGTGGGGCCATGGAACAGTTCCAGCAGAAAATGCCCGCTGTCCAGCTGCACGAGAGGCGCGCGCGCGGAGTGGCCGAACCCGGCATAGGCCTTGGCGATAAGCCCCTCGAACACATCGTCGGGCAGATCGACAAAGGGGCGCATCACACGAAACGCAGCCTGTTCATAGGAAAGCCCGGCCAGGGCAGCGATGTCGGCCTGCGACATTTGCGGCACCACGGCGGGCACATACAACCCGCCATCGCGCGCCAGCCCCGCCAGCATTGCCCCTTCGAACCCCAGTTCAGGCGCCTGCCCGCGTGTCGAGACATATTTCAACCGACCTATCCTTCTGTCCTTGGGCGCTTCATGCGCCACAGGAAAAACCCTGTCATCCCTGCCCACACGAGGGCCAGCGAAAACCATGTAAGCGCATAGCCCAGATGATCGTTCGGAATGCCCTCGGTGCCGACCGGCAAGGGGCTGATCGGGTAATCATCAAAAGTGCGCGCGCGCATCACGATCATCACCGGCTCGGTCTCCAACGCGCCCGACAGCGCCACCAGATCGCGGGCGAACCAGATGTTGGCGGCCAGATCGGGGGCAGGCGTAAAACCGTCGATCTCATCGGGCCACAGCAAATTGCCCACCACCTGCACGTCGCCTGCGGGCGCGGCGGTCACGTCACGGTCCACCGGCATGACGCCGCGATCCAGAAGCACCCGGCGGGCCCCGACCCTGAGCGGCGAAATGATCCGATACCCCGCCCCCGCCCCCTTTTGGCTGACCAGGATCCGCACCACCCCCGGCGCGACCTGGCCTTGGGCGGTCACTGCCAGATACTGATCGCGCTGACGGTCTGGCCGGATCGGCAAAGCCACGGGTGCCGCCGTGATCCGCGCGTCGATCTGCGCCAGTACACCCTGTTTCCACGCCAGTCTCTGAACTTGCCAGATCCCCAGTGAAACCAGAATCGCGCAGCCCAGCAGGCCAAACACCAACGGAAGAATGACACGCGCCATGCGACACTTTCAAAAATGGGGGGTGCGCGGTTTGCCCGGCACCCCCCGCATTTGGTTCAGAAAAAGCTGCGTCGCAGGCTCAGCTGCCCCAGATATAGATTGCACCGAACAGGAACAACCAGATCACATCGACGAAATGCCAATACCACGCGGCCATTTCGAAGCCGATGTGCTGTTCCGGGGTGAAATGACCGGCGCGCACCCGCAAATAGCAGACGAACAGGAAGATCGTGCCGATGATCACATGTGCGCCATGAAACCCCGTCGCCATGAAGAAATTGGCGCCATAGATATTGCCAGAGAACCCAAAGGCGGCATGGCTGTATTCATAAGCCTGGAAGAAAGTAAAGACCAAGCCCAGCAGCACCGCGAGGATCAGCCCGTTGGCCATGTCCTTGCGATTGTTTTCGTGAACAAGGGCATGGTGCGCCCAAGTGGCGGCACAGCCCGATAGCAACAGAATCAGCGTATTGATCAGCGGCAAATGCCAGGGATCAAAGGTTTCGATCCCGGCGGGCGGCCAAACGCCGTCAACTGCCGGGCTGTTCGGGCCCATCGGATACAAGGCGTGCTTGAAAAAGCTCCAGAACCAGGCGGCAAAGAACATCACCTCGGACATGATGAAGAAAATGAAGCCATAGCGCAGGCCGATACGAACCACCGGCGTATGATCGCCCTGATTGCTCTCGGTCACCACATCCGACCACCAGCCGTACATGACGTACAGCACACCGGCCAGCCCGATGAGAAACATCCAGGGCCCCATGTCATGAAACAGCAGCACCGCGCCGAACAGCATGACAAACCCGCCCAGCGCCGCCAGAAGCGGCCAGATTGACGGTTGGATGATGTGATAGTCGTGGTTCTTTTCGTGCGCCATTGGCGTTCCCTCGTCTCGGGCCCCTCTCGGGGGCTTGCTATTACTGGCTCAGGCTTGCCTGCTCTTCGGGCAGGTCGATTTCATAGAAGGTGTAAGACAGTGTGATGTGTTTGACAAACTTTGCGTCGCGGTCGTCCACGATATCGGGATCGACATAGAAGGTGACCGGCATCATCACCCGCTCACCGGGTTGCAGCACTTGTTCCTCAAAGCAGAAACAGTCGATCTTGGTGAAAAACCCGCCTGCCTCGTAGGGTGCAACATTGTAGGTGGCCGAACCGGCGACCACACGATCGGTCGGATTATAGGCCTCGTAAAAGGCCAGCCCGGTTTCACCGATGCGCAGCTGCATCTGCCGCTCGACCGGTCGAAATTCCCATGGCATCTCACGCTCGGTCGAAGCATCAAAACGGATTGCAATGGTTTGATCCAGGGTGCGGTCGGCCCCTGCCCCCGTGACAGTGGCCCCGCCAAACCCGGTCACCTTGCAAAACCAACTGTAAAACGGCACCGAGGCCCAGGCAAGGCCGCCCATGACAAGCACGACACCGACGGTCTGTGCGACGGTTTTTGTCTTGCCATCCATCAGTTGCCGCCCCCCCTGGTCTGGTCCGGCATCAATTCCGGGCGCAGTACATGGTCAAATGCCTGGATGGCGCCCAGCTGCCTGACCTTCACCACGGTCAGACCGAAGATGATGCAAACAAACCCTGCCAAAACCAGACCAACGCCCATGTTGCGCGAAAAGCGCCGCTTGTGCAGGTCGTGTTCCACTTTCATCGCCATCATAGTGCCCCCAGAGCGCGCAGAACCGCATCGGCCAGCAGCGCCAGAAAATGAAGAAACAAGTACAGCAGAGAGAACTGGAAAAACGCCTTCTCGATGCGATACCTGTCCGATTCGGCCATGGTTTCGTCGCGGCGCCAGATCCGTACCGCCCCGAGAATGAACCAGGCATTGGCCAGAACGGCCACCGTCAGATAGACCGGACCACCGATCGGCGTAAAGCCAAGCCAGACCGCCAGCGGTGCAAGTGCCAGGGTATAGGCCAGAATATGCTGACGTGTTACGCGCCGGCCATGTGTCACGGTCAGCATCGGAACACCTGCGGTATCATAATCCTTTTTCAGGAACAGCGCCAGCGCCCAGAAATGCGGCGGCGTCCACATGAAGATCAGCGCGAACATCAGCACCGCCTCGACAGAAACGCTGCCGGTGGCCGCAACCCAACCAATCAGCGGCGGAAACGCCCCCGCAGCCCCCCCGATAACGATGTTTTGAGGCGTCGAGCGTTTCAACCACATGGAATAGACGACTGCGTAAAAGAAGATGGTGAAGGCCAGCAAACCAGCCGCCGCGAGGTTGGTTGCCAAGGCCAGCATGACCACCGAGAACCCCGACAAGGCAAGACCTATGGCCAAAGCCTCGGGACCGGTGACCTTGCCCGCCGGAATGGGCCGGCGTGCCGTGCGCTTCATCACGGCATCAATGTCGGCGTCCCACCACATGTTCAGCGCCCCCGAGGCGCCCGCACCAACGGCAATGAACAGAATGGCGCAAAAACCGATCATCGGATGCACCTGCACCGGCGCCACCATAAGACCGACGAAGGCAGTGAAAACGACCAAAGACATGACACGCGGTTTCAGCAAGGCGAAGTAATCGCCAAACTGTGCTTCGGTTTCTTGTTCGTTCACTGTGACATCGGTCATGTTTTCGGCCTGTAAATTCAAATTGCGCGGTGCGCTGTGGCCGATCCGCGCATCACAGACCCGACCACGGCGCGCCAGCAGCTCAGTCAGCCAGCGCGACGCGCACGCCCGGCGCTCCTGAGGGGGTGCCGGCGTATTCGTCAATCGCCCGACCCAGCCAGGCATCATAGGCCTCCTGGCTCACAACTTTTACAGTGATTGGCATGAAGGCGTGGTCTTTGCCGCACAGTTCAGAGCATTGGCCGAAATAGATGCCTTCTTGTTCGGCCTTGAACCACAACTCGGCCAAACGGCCCGGAATGCCATCCTGTTTGACGCCAAAGGCCGGAATGGTCCACGAGTGAATCACATCACCGCCCGTGACCTGCACGACGACCGTCTTGTTGACAGGCACAACCATGGCCGCGTTGGTGGCCAAACGATATTCGTCCTGCGAATAGCCATACTCGGCCAGCTCATCGGGTTGCAACATGAAGCTGTCGAACGCGAACTCGCTGTCCGGGTATTCATAGCTCCAATACCACTGATAGCCGGTCACCTTGATCGTCACGTCAGCGGCGGGAATTTCCTGCTGCTTGAACAGCACCGGCAGCGAGAACGCGCCGATGAAGACCAGAATGAGAACCGGCACCAGCGTCCAGGTGATTTCGATCGGGGTATTGTGGGTGAATTTCGCCGGCACAGGATTGGCGCGGCGGTTGTGCCGGACGGCCACGATGGCCAGCAGCAGCACCACGAACAGCACGATCGCCCCCATGATGATCACCAACATGTCATCCAGCCAATGAAGATCGCGTGCAAGTTCTGTCGCTGCCGGCTGAAAATAGATCCCGCCCGGTTTGGGCGCGCCGATGATCGGCAGACCGTCCAGCCCGTCCTGGGCCAATGCGGCGACGCCCGTCAGGGCGGTGGTGCATCCGGCCAGAAGGCCCGCAACTTTGGTATGAAAACGCATATCCGGTTCCTGCTTTGGCTGTCGGCGGCGCTGCCGCCTCCTCGGGGTCCGCCATTCCGGCGGTATTCCGTTGTGTTCACGGCCTGAGAAACCATATTAGACCGAAAGGGACAAGCCAAACCATCGCGGCAAACAGCCGCCCCGCGGCTTTTCCTCAGATCCTGACAGGAGCTTTCATGTCCGATACCCACTTTCGCCCGTTTGATTCACTTCTGGACGCCGACACTGCACTGGCCACACTGCGGGCTGCCGTGGCGGGGGCCGACGATGGCGAGCTGTTTCTCGAACGCAGCCGATCCGAAGTGATTTCGTTTGACGATGGCCGGGTCCGCACCGCCAGCTACAACGCTGCGGAAGGTTTTGGGTTGCGCGCCGTGCGCGGCGAAACCGCCGGTTACGCCCACTCCAGCGAGATTTCAGAACCCGCCCTGAAACGCGCCGCTGAAACCGCCCGGCTGGCTGTGGGCGACGGCGGCGGCACGCTGGCCGAGGCACCCCGCGCCACCAACGTGAAGCTGTACACCGACAACGACCCGATGACCGATGCGATATTCTCTGTGAAACTGGATACATTACGCGAGATCGACGCCTTCGCCCGGGCGCTGGACCCGCGGGTGGTGCAAGTGTCGGCCACCTTGGCCGCCTCGATCCAGGAGGTTGAGATTTTGCGCCCCGAGGGGCATCTGGTGCGCGACATCCGACCGATGACCCGTCTGAACGTATCGGTCATCGTCGAACAGAACGGGCGGCGCGAATCGGGCGGCATGGGCGGCGGCGGGCGCACCGGCCTGACCGGCCTGCTGACCCGTCACCATTGGGAAGGTGTGACGCGCGAGGCGCTGCGCATCGCCCTTGTAAACCTTGACGCCGAACCGGCCCCGGCGGGCATCATGGACGTTGTTCTGGGCCCCGGCTGGCCCGGAATCCTGCTGCACGAGGCAGTGGGGCATGGGCTTGAGGGCGATTTCAACCGCAAACAGACCAGCGCCTTTGCAGGGTTGATGGGCCAACAGGTGGCGTCAAAAGGTGTGACTGTGCTGGACGACGGCACAATTCCCGACCGGCGCGGATCAATCAGTGTCGATGATGAGGGCACACCATCGGCACGCAACGTGCTGATCGAGGATGGCGTGCTGGTGGGCTTCATGCAGGACCGGCAGAATGCCCGCCTGATGGGTGTTGCGGCCACGGGCAACGGTCGGCGGCAAAGCTATGCGCACACGCCGATGCCGCGGATGACCAACACCTATATGTTGTCGGGCGATACATCCCCCGGTGACATCGTGGCCAGCCTGAAAGACGGCATCTATGCCGTCGGCTTTGGCGGCGGGCAGGTGGACATCACCAGCGGCAAGTTCGTGTTTTCCTGCACCGAGGCCTATCGTGTGCGCAACGGCGTCGTCGGCGCCCCGGTCAAGGGGGCCACCCTGATCGGCGACGGCGCAACCGCCCTGCGCCAGATTCGCGGTATCGGCAACGACATGGCCCTGGACCCCGGCATCGGCAACTGTGGCAAGGCGGGGCAATGGGTGCCGGTGGGGGTGGGCCAGCCCAGCCTGCTGATCGGCGGGCTGACCGTGGGGGGCAGCGCCGCCTGATCGTTCACCATCTGATCGCCGCCCTGGCGAAACCGCACAAGGCGGCGATTCTGACCAAAAAGCGGTTTGCAGGGACGCGCCCTACCTGATTCTGCCGGAAGCCAGGCCTGGCATCGCCAAATTTTGGATTTTTTATATATTATTTTCAAAGGCTTGTGAAGACATACGCGAGCTTGCCGAGTCATTTACACACTCTTAACCAATACGGCTGCATTGTGGCTTTGCAAGCAGACGAAGACAGGTTGACCGGTGGATTTATTCCCTTCCCTCACCCCCCTCACCCCACCCCACTCCGAGGAAGCTCGGTTAGGCTGGCTTCGTCTCTTGCGCTCACGCCGGGTCGGTGTGACGACATTTTTCCGCCTGATGCGCGAACACGGCACCGCCGAGGCCGCCCTTGATGCCCTGCCCGGCGTGGCGGCGGCGGCAGGCGTGACCGATTACAAAGCCTGCCCCCCAGGTGTTGCAGCTGCCGAGCTGAAGGCGGCCCGTGTTGCCGGGGCGCGAATGATCGCTTTTGGCAGCCCTGAATATCCTCTCGCCCTGTATGACTTGAACGATCCGCCACCGCTGTTGTGGGCCATGGGCGATATGTCGGTTCTGGCGCGTCCATCGGTGGCCCTGGTCGGTGCCCGCAACGCCTCGTCATTGGGCACGCGGATGGCCCGCAAGATGGCCGACGATCTGGGCCGCGCGGGCCATGTCATCGTGTCGGGACTGGCCCGTGGAATCGACACCGCCGCCCATATGGCTGCGCTTGCCCATGGTACGGTGGCGGTAATGGCCGGGGGGGTTGATGTCGTTTATCCGGCTGAAAACGCGGTGCTGGCACAGGAAATCACCGAACACGGGCTGCGTATTTCCGAACAACCCATGGGCATGCAACCCCAGGGGCAACATTTTCCGCGTCGCAACAGAATTATCTCGGGTGTGGTGCGGGCGGTTGTCGTGGTCGAGGCG
>JAACVA010000064.1 GCA_009992615.1 Rhodobacterales bacterium | reverse complement strand
GCGCAACACGATGGAAAGCCGGTTCATCGCCTTGCGTGCCGTGTCGGCCTTGGTGTGCCAGAGCGGGGCCAGCGTGTCGCGGATGTCGCGTTGGTCAAGATCCGTCACCGGCACCTTCCCAAGCTTCGGCAGAACGTGAAGTGTCAGGGGCGAAAGCCACCGGCCCGCCGTGCCATCGCCTTTCAGTTCAGCTTTGCGGGATTCGAACGCGTCAGCCGTCAGAATTGCCAGCGATATATCTTCGCGTCGTGCGGCCCGTTCTTCGGCTTCGCGTTCCTTCACCGGGTCACGGCCTGCCCCCGCCACATCGCGCCAGCGGTTGGCAACCTTGCGGGCGTCGGCCAGCCCGAGCGCGGGATAACCGCCCAGGCCCATTTCCCGCCGCCGCCCGTGAACCGTCACGCGCAGCACCCATTGCGCGCCGCCATCATCACGCTTCACCAGCCAAAGCCCGGCCCCGTCACAGTGTTTCCCTACCGGGGCGGTTTTCAGGAATTGTGCCGAAAGCCTGCTTTTCGCCCGCATTCTGTATCCCCCCAATTATCCACCCTAGGCTAGTGGATGGGGCCGGACAGCACAAGACACAGAAAGACAGTCAGCGCCATATTTAAAGGGGGATATGGGCGAAGTTGAACAGATAAAATCATTAAAAAACAACGTGTTGGTGCCTCTCCTGGGCACCATTGTAAACCCCAAAAACCCTTGAAAACATCGGTTTTCGAGGGTTTTTTGTTGTCCCTCAGAAACTGCCACACAGTTCCGAACGGCTGGCCCACCGTCCGGCTTCCGAAAACGTTCGAATTGCATTGGCTGCGTATGGATCTCAGGCCGCGGCCGAAGACCGGACGAACGGGAACACGGCTCGATTTCCCGCAATCTCCCGTTGAACCGAACTCCTCTTGGCAACACCATCGCCAGAGGCAAAATGAAACCGTCACCTTCCCGTCTCAAACAAGCTCTCGACATCATGATCATTGCCGTGTCCGATCGCCCGGATGGAGAAGTCTTCGTGCCCTTGGTGCTCCATCTCGAAAAGCAATTGGCAGCGATCGAGAACGCGGAGACTGAGTATGAACGTATCGTCAGGTTGGCGCGAAAGAGTGCCGCCTGAACATGAGATGCTGTTGGCACACTCAATCACCGGCGACGTGTCTACGCGTGGGGTCGACGCCACTCAGCACTGGGCTGGAACGGCCCGGTCGCTTTTGAACGGAAGGTAGCTTAAACGAGCACTGGGGGGCGGCACAAATACGCGACAGGTCCACTCCGGCGAGACGAGCCGATGTGCCTCCCGTTGATCTAGACCGCCAGGATGCCCGGCTTTTGTTCGTCGATCCAAAGGTAAATCTTGCGTCAGACGCGCCGTTCTTTTACGCACGCCGCACACTTTCACATCTGACCTTGCCCTCGTTCCCGCCGACAAACAGGTAACGGGAACATGTCCACCGGCCTTAAAGGATGTTCACGGCGGGGCTGTCACGGCGCCGCGACAGCACACATTCCTCTCTTTCTTGCTGAAAATACCTGAATCCAACGGGTGTCGCAGGCGTGTCACCGCCTGCGATTGCACCCTATCTGCGGGTGATCCGGCCTTCTACCGTGGGCGACACGGGTCCGACATCGGCCATATGTTCGGCCAGAACATCGGCCACGTCGGGCCCGAAGTCATAGACGTTGGTGGCCTCGCGGAACATCGCATAACCGTCACCGCCGTTGCGCACAAAGTTGTTGGACACCACGCCATAGGTCGCCGCCGGATCAATCGGCGCGCCGCCCACCATGACGTCAGAAATCCGGCTGCCCACCGGTTGGCTCAGGTCGAATACAAAGGTCATGCCTGCCACCTGGGGAAACCGGCCCGATCCTTCTTCGTGCTGGCTGACGCCATTTTCCAGCGCGTCCAGCATCACCTGGCCGGTCACCTCGAAAGTCGAAAGGGTGTTCTGGAACGGCAGAACTGTCAGAACCTCGCCCATGGTCACTGGTCCGGCGTCGATGCTGGCGCGCACCCCGCCCGAGTTCTGAAAGGCGATCTGCACACCCTGACCCTTGACCCGTTCCAGCATGGCATCGGCAATCAGGTTACCCATGGCGCATTCCTCGGCGCGACAGACCGACCGATCGCCCTCTATCGCGGCCGACGTCTCGGCCACCACCTTGTTGCGGATCTCGTCCAGAGGCACGGCCGCCTCGGCGATGCGGGCCTTGGTGCCTGCGTCCTCGGCCACGGCACCATCCATGATCAGCGGCGCACCAACGGCGGCAGTGACCAAGCCGGCGTCGTCAAACGTCACGTTCAACTCGCCCAGAAACTTGCCATAGGCGTAAGCCGAAACGATCGCGGTGTCACCAACCATGGTGGGATAGGGGCCAACCGCGCCTTCCATATCGCCCAGCAGGGTGTTGGTGTGCCCACCAACAATCACGTCGACACCGGTCGTTTCGGCTGCCACCTGCTGATCCACGCCAAAGCCGGAATGGGACAGAACGATAATCTTGTTCACGCCCATCCCGGTCAGCTTGTCCACCTCGCCCTGCACCGCCTGAACCGGATCGGTGAAGACCACGCCGGCGCCGGGGCTGGCCAGCTCATCGGTGTTTTGCGGCGTCAGGCCAATCAGCCCGATCTTTTCGCCGCCCTGTTCGATCACCACCGATTTTCGGATGACGTCCTTCAACAGCGCCTCGCCGGTCAGGTCGGCATTGCTCATCAGGATCGGAAAATCCACCGCTTCGGTGAAGCCGCGCAGCACCTCGGGCCCGTCGTCGAATTCGTGGTTGCCCACGGTCATCGCCGTATAACCCAACTTGTTCATCATCTCGGCGGCCAGCTTGCCCTTGTAATAGGTATAGAACAGCGTGCCCTGAAACTGATCGCCGCCATCCACCAGGATGCTGTTGTTCGACCGCGCCCGCGCTGCGTTGACCGCAGTCACCAGGCGGGCCGATCCGCCAAAGCAGTCACCGGCGGTGTTGTCCTCGGCCGAACAACCCGAATCATATTTGCTGATCGGTTCGAACCGGGCATGAAAATCGTTGGTGTGCAGGATGGTCAGCGTATAGTCGGCACTGGCGGCCCCGGCTGACAGGGCAAGGACGGCAAGACTGGAAAGCAGACGCATGGACATGGATACCCCCTGAAGTTATGTTTTGTGGTGCAGCTTGGCGATGCAAGCGGCGCGAGTCAAAGATCATTTGCCGTGTTTCTACGGACGTTTCATGACGCGCGGGTAACAGGTGCCGCGCTTTTTCCCGGTCCGATGACGCCCTCCGCAGGATGCGTGCCATCGGCTTGACGCAGGCGGCGCAAAAGCGCATCACGTCTGGATGCAAATATACAAAATTCTCCGCGCCGACGAATGGGCGGCCCTCTCCGAGTTTGGCACCACCGGCGGCGCCCCGATCGACATCGCCGATGGTTTCATCCATTTTTCAACCGCCGACCAGGTGCAGGACACGCTGGACAAGCATTTTGCAGGCGAAACCGGGCTGGTGCTCCTGGCCTATGATTCGGATCGCCTTGGCGACAGTCTGAAATGGGAACCGGCCCGCGAGGGCCAGGAGTTTCCACATCTCTACAGCGCGCTGTCGCTGGCCGATGTGCTCTGGCATCGCCCGATCACCAGCGACGATACTGGCCACACCCTGCCAGACGGCGTGATCTGAGGATGATCGAACGGATCGGCCTGGCGCTGTTGCACCGGCTTGATCCGGAAATCGCCCATGGCCTTTCGATCCGCGCGCTCAACCTTGGGCTGGCCCCGGCCCCCGGGCCGGTCACATCGCCGCGGCTGGCCACCATGGTGGCGGGCATGGCCCTGCCCAACCCCATCGGCCTCGCGGCGGGGTTCGACAAGAATGCCGAAGCCATCGCACCGCTGTCACGCGCCGGGTTCGGATTTGTCGAGGTCGGCGCAGCCACCCCCCGCGCCCAGCCCGGCAACCCGAAACCCCGGCTGTTCCGCCTGCCGCAGGACCGCGCGGTGATCAACCGGTTCGGTTTCAACAACGATGGAATGCAGGCTATTTCCAAACGTCTGGCCGCCCGCCGTCCCGGCATCCCGGTAGGCCTGAATTTGGGCGCCAACAAGGACAGCCTTGACCGCGCTGCCGATTTCGCCACCGTAGTGGCCCATTGCGGGGCTCATGTGGATTTCGCCACCGTCAATGTCAGTTCCCCCAACACCGAGCGGTTGCGCGATCTGCAAGGCCCCGCCGCCCTCGCCGCCCTGCTGGAGGGGGTAATGCGGGCGCGGGCGGGGTTGCCCCGCCGCATCCCGGTGTTCCTGAAGATCGCCCCCGACCTGAGCAATGGCGACCTGGCAGACATCGCTGCCGTTGCCCATGCCAGCGGGATTGACGGGATCATTGCCACCAATACCACGCTGGCACGCGACGGGCTGTGCAGCGCCCAGCGGGATCAGGCAGGCGGCCTGTCGGGCGCGCCATTGTTCACCCGCTCAACCCTTGTGCTGGCAAAACTGTCACGCCTGACCCATGGCACCCTGCCGCTGATCGGGGTGGGCGGCATTGCAACTGCTGCGGATGCCTATGAAAAGATCCGCGCCGGGGCCAGCGCAGTGCAGTTGTACACCGCCCTTGCCTATCACGGATTGTCGCGGGTGGCCGAGATTGCCAGTGACCTTGACATGTTGCTGGCCCGCGACGGGTTTACCCATGTGGCCGACGCGGTGGGCACCGGGCGCGACGCCCTGCTTCACGCGGCCGACCGTTCGACCGAAGGATAGCGCAGCGCCATCGTCACCCCCCGCGCCGCGAATGAGATCAGCAGCGCCGCCCACAGGCCGTGATTGCCGAACGCGGGCGCCAGGGCCAACACCGCCACACCGTAGATCGCGGCGGAAATCAGCATCATGTTGCGCATTTCGCCGGTGGCCGTGGCGCCGATGAAAATGCCGTCAAACATCCAGGCCGCCACCCCCAGCAGCGGCGCCATCACCATCCAGGGCAGATACAGCCGAGCCTCGGCGCGCACCTCGGGCGCGGTGGTCATCACGTCGATCACAGCCCCCCCCGCAAGGGCAAAGCCCAGCGCCAGCAGCAGCGCCACCGCCAGCGCCCAGCCCGAGCTGACCAAAGCCGCCCGACGCACCAGATCGGGCCGCCGCCGCCCCATCGACTGCCCCACCAGCGCCTCGGCAGAAAAGGCAAAGCCATCAAGACCAAAGGCCGTTATGTGCAGGAATTGCAACAGGATCTGATTGGCCGCCAGGGGCACATCGCCAAAACCGGCCCCAAGGAACATGAACGACAGAAAGATCGCCTCAAGCAGCAGCGACCGGATCAGGATGTCGCGGTTGACCAGTGCCATGTGCCACAGGCGCACCCGGTCGAACACCCGCGGCCAGTCGCGCCAGTCGGGCACCGCAAACGCCGCGCGACACAGCCACAGGCCCAGCGCCAGTCCGCTCCACTCGGCCAGAAAGGTGGCAAAGGCCACGCCCGACACACCCCAGCCAAGGCCCAGCACGAACCACAGGTCCAGACCGATGTTCAGCCCATTCATCCAGACCTGCAATACCAGAACACCGCGGGTGCGTTCCGCCGCGATAAGCCAGCCGGTGATCCCGAAAATCGCGATCGCCGCCGGTGCCGACCAGATCCGCACCGCCATGTAATCGCGCGCCATGGCCTCTACCTCGGGGCTGGCCGGGGCAATCGCAAAGGCTGCGGTAAAGACCCAGACCTGCGCGAGGATCAAAACCACGCCGCCGCCCAGCCCGACGATCAGCGCCCGGCTGAGCAAGGCCGCCACCTCGCCCCGGTCGCCCGCCCCGATCGCCTGGGCGGTCAGCCCCGCCGTGCCCATCCGTAAAAATCCGAACACCCAATACAGCGCCGCCAGAACGATGGCGCCGATGCCCACCGCCCCGATGGGGGCCGCCGCGCCCAACTGACCCACCACGCCGGTGTCCACCGCGCCCAGTATCGGCACCGTGGCGTTGGACAGCACAATCGGCAGGGCGATATTCAGAACCCGCCGGTGGGTGATCGGCCTTGGCTCAGCCATTTTCCGGGTCACGGACGCCAGGCAGGTCGGGCATGATGAAATGCCCTGTGCCCTGGGCGTACAGCCGCGCGCGGTTGTCCTGCCACGCCTCGACATGCACCGATGCATAGCGTCGCCCGCTGCGGTTGATCCGCGCCCTTGCATAAGCGTCCCGCGGCAGACCCGACCGCAGGTAATCGACGGTGAAATCCACTGTGCGTGGCAGCGGCGGCAGGCCGGTCGCATCCATGCGCCCTGCCTCGATCTCGGGCCAAAGGATGGCCCAGGACAGCTCGATGATCGCCGCCACTTCAAGAAACGCCGCCGTGGCGCCGCCGTGGATCGCCGGCAGGATCGGATTGCCGATCAGCATTTCGGAAAACGGCAGGATCGCGGTCAGCTCGTCGCCCCGCCGGTCGAACTGGATTCCCATGAAGCCGATATAGGGCACATTGCCCACCAATGCGGCCAGCGCACCATCGCGGCGCTGTTTGATAACCTGAACAGGTTCGGGGCGGGGGCGGCCCGACGCCGGGGCGCTCATGCCTTGGCCCGCCATTCGAACGTAAAGGCGCCTGTGGCGGCGGCCACAGGGCGGGCGGTGTCGTCGTCCATCGCCTCGGCGCGCACAAAGGCAACATGACGGGTGACGTGGTAACAGGTGGCGCGGGCGCGAATCGTCTGGCCCGGCGTCGCCGCGCGCATATAGTCGATGCGCAGGTCGATGGTGGCTGTGCTGCCGGTGCCATCGGGGTGGCACATCACCGCGGCGCCGCTGCAAGTGTCCATCAGCGCCGAAACCGCGCCACCATGGATCACCCCGGTTGCCGGATCACCGATCAGCCGGGCATCATAGGGCATTTCGATCTCGGCCATGCCGTCCTGCATCCGGACCAACGCCATGTTCAGCGCCCGCGTATGAGGCAACGCCGCAAGGAACCTTTGGGCGGGGGTGGGTGTTTGGTTGTCAGGCATGGTGAACTCCAGTATCGGATTGCCCGGTTATTGGCCCGCTCCGTCGCCCCGGCAAGGGCAAACTGCGCCCCGCCCAATTGATCCACAGCCGGCCCTGCGCCAAGCTCAACAGGGGAGTAACGCTCAATGACCGAACACCGCCTGTCCTTCAAGGAAATGTGCGCCCGGTTCGAGGTGACGCCCCGCACATTGCGGTATTACGAATACATCGAACTCTTGCAGCCGGAAAAAGAAGGCCGCGCGCGGTTCTATTCCGCCCGTGACATCGCCCGGATGACACTGATCCTGCGTGGTCGGCGCTGGGGTTTCTCGCTTGAGGAAATCCGCCAGTGGCTGCTGATCTATGACAAACAGGGCAACGCGGCGCAGATGGCCGAATGGGTCCGCCTTGCCGACCGGCAACTGAGCACCCTGAAGGCGGAACAGGCCCAGCTGGCCTGCACCATAGCCGAACTGGAAGACACCAGGAACAAGGTGGCAACCATCGTTGAAGACGGCCCGCCGGACACATGACCTTGCGTCAACCCGCCCCTCGCTTCACATCCCGACACCCCATCCAAAGCGCTTTTCATTCAATGAAATTGCGCATTCCTATCGTCAACTTTCACAATCTTGTTCCATCCCTGAAATGACGTGACGTTTCGTTTACGTTAACGTCATGTGTGCTTGTATGGTGAAACCAACAGACACATTTCGGGATGGCAGGCCAACCCCGAGGACCGACATGACCGAGACCCTGATGACCATCCGCCAGATGTGTGACACCTTCAACGTGACGCCCCGCACCCTGCGGTTCTATGAGGCGAAAGAGCTGTTGTTTCCGATCCGCGAAGGCCAGAAACGGCTGTTTACACGCCGCGACCGGGGCCGCCTGAAACTGATCCTGCGGGGCAAACGGTTTGGTTTTTCGCTTGAGGAAATCCGCCAGCTTCTGGACCTGTATCATGCCGACGACCAGCAAACGACGCAATTGGCCAAGACCTGTGAAATCGGCGAGCTGCGCCTGCGCGCCATGCAAGCCCAGCGCGCCGAACTGGACGATGCCATCGCAGACCTGAAAAAACAACTGGAGTGGGGGTCGGCGAAACTGGCCAGTCTTCGCGCCCAGAACGTCGCAGCCTGACAGGAGCCCCCGATGCCCACCTACACCGCCCCCACCAAGGACATGCAATTCATCCTGCATGACGTTCTAGGCGTCTCGGCCAGCGACATCGCCGGCTATGACGAGCTGGACCGCGATTTCACGGGGGCCATCCTCGAGGAGGCAGGCAAGCTGGCCGAGAATGTTCTCGCGCCGCTGAACCCGGTGGGCGATCAGCAGGGTTGCATCCTGGAAAACGGCGCGGTGCGCACCCCCGACGGGTTCAAGGCCGCCTATGACCAGATGCGCGCCGGGGGCTGGATGGGGCTGGACGCCGACCCCGACTATGGCGGCCAGGGGATGCCCTATCTGCTGCAATCGACGGTGGGCGAAATCTTCGTGTCGGCCAACATGGCATTCAACATGTACCAGGGCCTGACGCATGGGGCGATGTCGGCGATCCATGTGCACGGATCGGATTCGCAGAAACAGATGTATCTGCCGAAGATGATCGAAGGATCATGGTCGGGCACGATGAACCTGACCGAACCGCAATGCGGCACCGATCTGGGCCTGATCCGCACAAAGGCCGAACCCCAGGACGACGGCACATACAAGGTGAGCGGGCAAAAGATCTGGATCTCGGCCGGTGAACACGACCTGACCGACAACATCATCCACCTGGTGCTGGCGAAAATTCCGGGCGGCCCGGATGGCGTGAAAGGCATATCGCTGTTCATCGTGCCAAAATTCCTGGTGAACGACGATGGCAGTCTCGGCGCGCGCAACGCCCTGTCCTGCGGCGGGCTTGAGAAAAAGATGGGCATCCACGGCAAC
This sequence comes from Rhodobacterales bacterium, assembly GCA_009992615.1. Classification (GTDB taxonomy): domain Bacteria; phylum Pseudomonadota; class Alphaproteobacteria; order Rhodobacterales; family Rhodobacteraceae; genus Oceaniglobus. The sequence continues at coordinate 5,420 of JAACVA010000064.1, read as the reverse complement.
GCCACCTGCGTGATGAACTATGACGGCGCCACCGGCTTTCTGATCGGCGAGATGCACAAGGGAATGCGCGCCATGTTCACCATGATGAACGAAGCCCGCCTCGGCGTGGGCCTTCAGGGCTATGCCCAGGGTGCGGTGGCCTATCAAAACGCCCTGGCCTTTGCCCAGGACCGCTTGCAGGGCCGCGCAGTCACAGGTGTCGAGGCACCTGACAAACCCGCCGACCCGATCATCGTGCACCCCGACGTGCGCCGTAACCTGATGCACCAGAAATCCTTTATCGAGGGCGCCCGCGCCTTCACCTTCTGGGCCGCTTCGCTGATCGACCGCGCCCGGCGCAACGACGACGCCGAGGCAGACGCGCTGGTGTCGCTGCTGATCCCGGTGCTGAAGGGTTTCTTGACCGACAAAGGCTTTGAAACAACCGTGCTGGCCCAGCAAACCCTGGGAGGATCAGGGTTCACCCGCGAATGGGGACTGGAACAATTCGTGCGCGATGCTCGGATCACGATGATCTATGAAGGCACCAACGGCATTCAATCGCTGGATCTGGTGGGCCGCAAGCTGGGCCTGAACGGCGGCAAGACGGTGATCGGCTTTTTCGACCTGGTGAAGACGTTCATCAAAGACAACGAAGCCGACGCCGATCTGAAAGCACAGTTCCTCGACCCGCTGAAATCCGCCAGCAAGGACTTGCAATCCGCCGCCATGTATTTCATGCAGAACATAAAAACCCCCAACGCCGCGCTGGCCGGGTCGTATGATTTCATGCATCTGTTCGGCCATGTCTGCCTGGGGCTGATGTGGGCGAGGATGGCGCAGGCGTCGATGGCCGCGCTGGCCGCAGGCGATACCAACCCCATTTTCCACGAAACCAAGATCACCACAGGCCGCTATTACATGGCGCGTCACCTTCCCGCCACGGCGCTGCACCTGGCCCGCATCACCAGCGGATCAGAAACCGTGATGGACCTTGCGGCTGCAAATTTCTGACCCCGGTCGAAAGGACCACTCGTGCCCAAACGCTTTCGTCTGACCCGCCGCCTGCCCGTTGCGATGACCGAGGATGCCTACCGGCGCCTCAAACGCTTCGCAAGTGAGGCCGGACTGGAAGAAGGCGAAGCGCTCAGCTTTCTGTTTGAACATTTCGACAGCGTGACCCGTTCCGAAAATCTAACTGCCCGTTTGCGGCTGTTCACGGCAGAGCTCGGGGCACGAAAACGCTGATGTTGCAGTGGTGGAAAGCGCAGGATGCCTCCGGCGGGAGTTTTTGGACAAAGAAGAAACCAAAGGTGCGCTTCATCGCCATATCGGTCTTACCCAGTGCCTTTTTCAGGCGGCGATGAAGCGGCTTCTCCTTTGGCGGTCATCGACTCTCCAGCCTGTACCGCACCCAAGTCTAGGGACATTAACCTTAACAGATCCTTACGTTGAAGCTTCTTCTTTGGACAATAACTCGCCGGGGGTGTGGGGGTGGCAAACCCCCACTCCAACACCAGAAAAGGAAACCAGCATGACGATCAGGCTTTATTGCTTTGGAGAAAGTGGCAACGCCTACAAGGCGGCGCTGGCTTTGGAATTGTCGGGGCTGGACTGGGCACCGGTACATGTGGATTTCTTTGGCGGCGAAACCCGAACGGCGGCGTACAAACGCGATGTCAACGCCATGGGCGAGGTGCCGGTGATGGTCGATGGTGATTATCATCTGACACAATCGGGCGCGATTCAGGACTATATCGTAGACCTGACAGGAAAGCTGACCGCCGACACCGCCGAAGGGCGGCGCGAGGTGTTGCGCTGGGTGTTGTGGGACAATCATAAACTGTCCAGTCCGGCGGGCATGTGCCGGTTCCTGATGAACTTTCTGCCCGAAGCCAAGCGCCCGGCCGAGGTGATCGCCTTCACCCAGGCCCGTCTGCACAGCGCCTATGGCGTGCTGAACGCCCATCTGGATGCCCGCGACTGGATCGTCGGCGACAGCGTGACAATGGCTGACCTGTCGTGCTGCGGTTATCTTTTTTACCCCGAACCGTTCGGCTTTGACCGTGCCGACTGGCCGAATATCGACCGCTGGCTGGGCAACATCACCTCCCTGCCCGGCTGGAAACATCCTTATGATTTGATGCCCGGCTCTCCCGCAGACCGCGCTTGAAAGGAAACCCGATGAATGACGCCTATATCTTCGATGCCGTCCGCAGCCCCCGCGGCAAGGGGCGCGCCGAGGGCAGCCTGCATGAGGTGACCAGCGTGCGCCTGTCCGCCCTGATGCTGAACGCGATCAAAGCGCGCAGCGGGCTTGAGGGTCACGCGGTTGAGGATGTGATCTGGGGCAACGTCACTCCGGTGGGCGAACAGGGCGGCTGTCTGGCGCGCACTGCCGTTTTGGCGTCTGACCTCGATCAAAGCATTCCGGGCCTTTCGATCAACCGATTTTGCGCCAGCGCCATGGAGGCGGTGAACCTTGCCGCCAACCAGGTGCGCGCCGGGGCAGGCGGCGCCTACATCGCGGGCGGGGCCGAGATGATGGGACGCGTGCCCATGGGCAGTGATGGCGCGGCGATTGCCGTGGACCCCAGCATTGCAATGGACAGCTATTTTGTGCCCCAGGGGATCAGCGCCGACATCATCGCCACGGAATACGGGTTTACCCGGGATGATGTCGATGCCTTGGCGGTCGAATCGCAAAAACGCGCCGCTGCGGCCTGGGCCGACAACCGGTTTGCCAAGTCGATGATCGAGGTGAGGGACATCAACGGGTTGCCGATCCTGTCGGTGGATGAATACATGCGCCCCGGCACCGACATGCAGACGCTGGGCGCATTGAAACCCGCGTTCAAGGACATGGGCGAGGTGATGCCGGGGTTCGACAAGGTGGCGTTGATGAAATATCCGCATCTTGAGCGGATCAACCATGTTCATCATGCCGGCAATTCCAGCGGCATCGTCGATGGCTCGGCCGCCATGCTGATTGGATCGAAGGAATGGGGCGAGGCGCACGGGTTGAAGCCCCGTGCCCGCATCCGCGCGACAGCCAAGATCGGCACCGATCCCACAATCATGCTGACCGGCCCGGTGCCGGTGACCCGGAAGATCCTGAAGGATTACGGCATGGTGATCGGAGACATCGACCTGTTCGAGGTGAACGAAGCCTTTGCCGCCGTTGTCCTGCGGTTCATGCAGGCATTTGATGTGGATCCTTCGGTGGTCAACGTGAACGGTGGCGCGATTGCCATGGGCCACCCGTTGGGTGCAACCGGGGCGATCATCCTCGGCACCCTGCTGGACGAGTTGGAACGCTCGGACAAGGAGGTTGGTCTTGCCACCCTGTGCATCGCGTCCGGCATGGGCGTTGCCACCATCATCGAACGCGTGTGAGGACCAGACCATGACCGATTTCACCTATGACCTTGGCGCCGATGGCGTCGCAATCATCACCTGGGACGCGCCCGGAAAATCGATGAACGTTCTGACACGCGCGGCGTTCACGCTGGTCGAGGATCTGATCGAACGCGCGCTGGCCGATGACGCCTGCAAGGGAATCGTCATCACCAGCGGCAAGAAGGATTTCGCCGGCGGGATGGATCTGAACGTGCTAGCCTCCATCCGCGAGGAAAGCGGCGACACCCCGGCGCAGGGCCTGTTCGATTTCACGATGGACGGCCACCGCATTTTGCGCAAACTGGAACGCGCGGGAATGGACCCCAAGACCAACAAGGGCGGCAAACCCGTGGCCTGTGCGATCAATGGCACCTGCGCGGGCATCGGCACGGAAATCGCGCTGGCCTGTCATCGCCGGTTCATGACCGACAATCCGAAGGCAAGGATCGGCTTGCCGGAAATACAGCTGGGCCTTTTTCCTGGCGGCGGTGGCACCACGCGCTATTCCCGCATGGTGGGCGTCATGGCGGCCTCGCCCGTTTTGTTGGAAGGTCGGATGCTGGACCCGGCCAAGGCGAAATCGGCGGCGCTGGTCGATGAGGTTTCGCCCGATCCGTTGGCAGCCGCCCGCGCCTGGGTGCTGTCGGCCAAGGACGCCGATATCGTCAAACCGTGGGATGTGAAGGGCTGGAAAATGCCGGGCGGCGCGCCCTATCACCCTGCCGGGTTCATGACCTTTGTTGGCGCCAGCGCCATGGTGAACGGCAAAACCCAAGGGGTGTATCCGGCGGCCAAGGCGCTGCTGTCCGCCGTGTACGAGGGCGCGCTGGTGCCATTTGACACCGCGTTGCGGATCGAGGCGCGCTGGTTCACCCATGTGCTGATGGATCCATCGTCGTCGGCGATGATCCGCAGCCTGTTCATCAACAAACAAGCCTTGGAAAAAGGCGCCAACCGCCCTGATGTGCCAGATCAGACGGTGAAAAAGGTTGGTGTCATGGGGGCCGGCATGATGGGCGCGGGCATTGCTCTGGTATCCGCCTTGGCGGGCATTGAGGTGGTGCTGGTCGACCAGAAACAGGACGCGGCCGACAAGGGCAAGACCTACAGCGCCGATTACATGGACAAGGGCATCGCGCGCAAAAAGGCAACGGCAGAGAAGAAGGAACAGGTGCTGTCCCTGATCAACGCCACAACGGATTATGCCGCGCTCAAGGGCTGTGATCTGATCGTCGAGGCGGTTTTTGAAGACCCCGGTATCAAGGCCGAGGTGACAAAGGCCGTGGAACAGGTGGTCGGCGCCGAGTGTATCTTTGCGACCAACACATCCACCCTGCCGATCACCGATCTGGCCAAGGCCAGCGCGCGGCCGGAACAGTTCATCGGCCTCCACTTCTTTTCGCCGGTGGACAAGATGATGCTGGTCGAGATCATCAAGGGTGCCCAAACCGGCGATGTTGCGGTGGCAAAGGCGCTGGATTTCGTGCGCCAGATCCGCAAGACGCCGATCGTGGTAAACGATGCGCGGTTCTTTTATGCCAATCGCTGCATCATTCCCTATCTCAACGAAGGCATCCGCATGGTGGCCGAAGGTGTCACCCCCGCCCTGATCGAAAACGCCGCAAGAATGGTGGGAATGCCCCTTGGGCCGCTGCAACTGGTCGATGAGACCAGCATCGATTTGGGGGTGAAGATCGCCAAGGCGACGCGGGCGGCAATGGGTGATGCCTATCCCGATGGCGCGGTGGACGAGGTGTTGTTCTGGATGGCCGATCAAGGGCGCATGGGGCGCAAGGCCAATGCCGGATTTTATGCCTATGACGACAAGGGCAGGCGGACCGGCCTGTGGGAGGGTTTGGCCAAATATGGCCCCACCGACGTGCAACCCGATCTGACCGAGGTGCAGCACCGCCTGTTGTTCGCGCAGGTGCTTGAGGCGGTGCGCGCCTATGAGGACGGTGTGTTGACCGACATCCGCGAAGGCGACGTGGGCGCGATACTGGGCTGGGGCTTTGCACCGTGGTCGGGCGGGCCGTTTTCCT
>JAACVA010000063.1:17414-18515 GCA_009992615.1 Rhodobacterales bacterium | reverse complement strand
CCTCCAACATTCCCGGAAGACCGGCATTGATAGCCGTCAACGGCACTTGCCACCGGGTGCGATGCCCGATGCGGCGGCATCCCGGTCAGTCAGGATTCGTTAATGTTTTGCTTTTCTTGCGCCTCGGAGTGAGTCACACTCACCCGTCAAGTCGCGGACACGGCCCACAGAATGCCGCTGCCGCACCAAGGGAGCGTGTGTCATGTCCGAGTTCTTGCCTGTCCGCCGCGGCATCGCCGCAACCATCCTGGCCGTTTCGGTCGCCTCGCGATCGGCGGCGGATTCAGCGCGGCGCTCGCGACGATCCTGAATGCCGGGGAGATAACGGCCGGTATCTGCGAGCCAGTTATTGCGTGGGCTCGACATCATCGAGAGGCCCATCGCTTTGATCACATCGCGGGTTTCGGGGCTGCCGAGAAAGCCGCCAATGCCGCCCTGTTCTTCCTGCATACCGCCGAGGCCACCAAGGCCGCCGCTGGGATAGCCCGCCATCATGGCGTCTCCTGTATCAAGGGGTTTGGTGTAGGTCTCGCCCAAGGCCGGCGCTGGCGACATTGCCCCGCGATGCTCCGATGCAATCGAGCGGAACCATTCCGGCGTCTGGTCGAGCGAAGTATGGCTGTAGTTTGGACCCCAAGCCCGGTTCGGCCCCTCGCGCAGATCCACATGGATGCTGTCCGAGTTCGGATAATAGCCAAGACCCGTCGCGCCCTGCTGGCGCCACCAGTCGACGATTTCCGCCTTCTGCGCCTCGTCGAGACCGCGCACAGAGAAATCCAGCGCATCGCCGTGAACGTGCGCCGACCCCTTCGCACCGCCGACCTTGGCGTTGTAATCGGGATCACGGTACGCCGATGTCACGGGAACCGAGGGGTACTGCTCCAGGAACTGCTGGTAGGCAGAGCCGATGCGGGGAGAGAGCTTATCAAGACGCGGAGCCATGAGAACAACCCTCCCGTGTTGCCGCCGCTTCGGCCACTGCCGCTAGGCCCATCCCTCTCGGTGCGCCCGTCAGCGTAAGACGTGGTGCGACCTCCGATGGCCGAGGACGACGCCTCATTGCCACCGCCAAACAGGCCGCCCCAACCGCTGCTGGACGTG
>JAACVA010000063.1:4107-17314 GCA_009992615.1 Rhodobacterales bacterium | reverse complement strand
CGGTGCCGGACCCGACACCGATCCCGCCGATGCATTCGCCGGCGATCACCACAGGCAAGCCACCGAACAGGCCGGTGACGTTGTTCTGCGTGGCCGCCGCGATGCCCGCGCGGAATTCTTCCGGCACACTCGAACTGGGCGCGCGTTGCGATGCGGCAGTGCGCGCCTTGGTCCGCGCCGATTTGATCGACAGGTACTTGGCCCCGCTCATCCGCAGTTCGCCCATGGACTCGCCGCTGGCATCGACGATGACGATGCACTGGGGCTGGCCGATCTCGGTGGCCTTGGCGATGGCGGCGGCCAACATCTCCATGATCGCTGTGTGGGTCAGCCGCGTTGTGGTTTGTGTGAATACCATTGTATACTCCGTCGCAGGGTTTCATCCCAGCCCTAGACCGTTTGCAGCAATCCGACCAGAGGCAGCCATGACATTTCACACCGCGCACGACCCCCGATTTGACCGGTACGTGCTGTTCAACGCGCCGCCGAAACGTCTGGCCACCGGGTTTGACTGGGTGGAAGGGCCGGTTTGGTTTGGTGATGCCGATTGCCTGTTGTTCAGCGACATTCCCAACAATCGCATCCTGCGCTGGAACGCCGAAACCGGCATCTCCACGTTTCGTGCGCCGTCGAACTATGCCAACGGCCAAACGCGTGACCCGCAGGGCCGGTTGGTGACCTGTGAACATGGCGGGCGGCGGGTGACGCGCACCGAACATGACGGCAGCGTTAAGGTGATCGCCGACAGTTACGATGGCAAGCCGCTGAATTCGCCCAACGATGTGGTGGTAAAATCGGACGGCAGCATCTGGTTCACTGATCCGCATTACGGGATCATGACGAATTACGAAGGCTTTGCCGCCACCGCGCAGCAGCCGCTTTCGGTGTATCGCGTGGATGACTGCGGCATCCGCCGGATCGAAACTCCGGGCATGAATGCGCCCAACGGGCTGTGCTTTTCGCCCGATGAAAAGCGCCTGTATGTCGCTGACACCGGCCGGATGTTCAGCGATGACGTGCAGAACGTGCGCGTTTTCGATGTGGCGCACGATGCCACGCTGTCGGGCGGTGCGATCTTCTGCAAGGTGGGCACAGGCGCGTCGGACGGGATCCGCTGTGATACCGATGGCAACCTGTGGTCTTCTGCCGGCGACGGGGTGTATTGCTTTGCCCCTGACGGCACGCTGCTGGGTCAGATCCATGTGCCTGAAATCGTGTCGAACATCTGTTTCGGGGGCCGGGCCAAGCATCAGCTGTTCATCACGGCCACCACCAGCCTGTATTCCATCACTTTGAATCGCCAGGGGGCGCAACGACCATGACAGAACCACGCATCGGCCTGATCGGCCTTGGTACAATGGGCCGTGCCCTGACCCTGAACATCGCGGAAAACGCCGAGCCTTTGGCGGTGTACAATCGGACCACCGAAAGAACCCATGAGTTCATGGCCCAGACCCGCGCCAGCGAACCCGCCCTGGCCGAGCGGATCCTTCCTGCCGAGACACTGTTGGAGTTTGTCGATTCGCTGTCCAGCCCCCGCGCGATTATCATCATGGTCGATGCCGGGCCGGCAGTGGACAAGGTGATTGCCGATTTGCGGCCGTTGTTGAACGACGAGGATCTGATCATCGACGCCGGCAATGCCAATTTCCACGACACCAACCGGCGCGCCGCCGAGGCGGAGCAACAGGGCGTTCCGTTCATCGGCATGGGCGTGTCGGGCGGCGAAGAGGGCGCGCGCCACGGGCCCAGCATCATGGGCGGCGGACCCAAGGATCACTGGGATCGTGTTGCGGGCGTGCTACAGGCGATTTCCGCGAAATACCAAGGCACCCCCTGCGCCACCTGGATGGGCACCGGCGGGGCGGGGCATTTCGTCAAGGCGGTGCACAACGGCATCGAATATGCCGACATGCAGATGATTGCCGAAACCTATGGCATCTTCCGCGATGGCAAAAGGCGCGATGCCGCCGCCATCGGCGCGGTTTTTGCCAAGTGGAACGAAGGCCCTCTGCAATCCTATCTGGTCGAGATTTCGGGCAAGGTGGCCACGGCGACCGACCCCGAGACCGGCAAGCCGATGCTGGACATCATCCTGGACCGCGCCGGACAAAAGGGCACGGGCCGCTGGACGGTGATCGAGGCGCAGCATCTGGGCGCGGCCATTCCGGTGATCGAAGCGGCGGTGCTTGCGCGCAACACTTCGGCGCAACTGGATCGCCGTCAGAGGGGCGAACATGTGTTCGGCCCCGCCCCCGCGCCTTTGCCGCATGACACCCTGGCGGATGCCACACTGGAAGGTGCGATGATTGCGGGCAAGATCATGTGCTATGCGCAGGGGTTTGATCTGCTGGCCGCTGCGTCCGGGCATTTCGGCTGGCGCCTGCCGATGCCCGATGTGGCGCGCGTCTGGCGCGAAGGCTGCATCATCCGCAGCACCATGTTGAACGACATGGCCACCGCCCTGGCGGACAGCCCGGACGAAAACCTGATCTTTGCGCCGTTTTTCCGCGCGTTGATCGAAAAGCACATCCCCGACCTGCGCGAAACCGTCGCCATGGCGCAGATGCACGGGCTGGCCGTGCCGGCGCTGTCGGCGGCGCTGTCGTGGTTCGACATGATGCGCACCGGGCGGTCCACCGCCAACATGATCCAGGGCCAGCGTGATTTCTTCGGCGCCCACGGGTTTGAACGGACCGACAAGGACGGCAAGGGGTTCCACGGCCCCTGGGCGATGAACGGCTGACCTTCCCGGCCGGTGTGCGGGTGCGCGCACTGGCCGGGCCGCCAAGGCGCAGCCCCTTTCAGCCGGTGCGCAGGCGCCCTATTTGACTTGCAAAGTGGCCAATCCCGCGCCATGCACGCAAGTTGACCCAACACCCGGATGCGCACCCCGATGACCAAGCTTTCCAACATCCGCAACTTCTCGATCGTCGCCCACATCGACCACGGCAAATCCACCCTGGCCGACCGGCTGATCCAGCTGACCGGCACCGTGGCGGCGCGGGACATGAAGGAACAACTGCTCGATTCCATGGACATCGAACGCGAACGCGGCATCACGATCAAGGCCAATACGGTGCGCATCGAATACCCCGCGCAGGACGGTGAAACCTATACGCTGAACCTGATCGACACGCCGGGCCATGTGGATTTCGGGTATGAGGTGTCGCGCTCGATGCGGGCCGTCGAAGGCTCGCTTCTGGTGGTGGATGCGTCGCAGGGGGTTGAGGCGCAGACGCTGGCGAATGTGTATCAGGCGCTGGACGCCGATCACGAAATCGTGCCGGTGCTGAACAAGGTCGATCTGCCCGCCGCCGACACCGCCCGCGTCGCCGAACAGATCGAGGACGTGATCGGCATCGACGCGTCCGATGCGATCCAGATCAGCGCCAAGACCGGCCTTGGCATCCCCGAGGTGCTTGAGGCCATCGTCAAACGCCTGCCCGCGCCGAAGGGCGACCGCGACGCGCCACTCAAGGCGATGCTGGTCGACAGCTATTACGACGCTTATCTCGGCGTGGTCGTTATCGTGCGGATCATCGACGGGGTGCTGCGCAAGGGCGACCGCATCCGCATGATGAAAACCGGCGGGCTATACAACGTCGATAACGTCGGTGTGTTCCGCCCCAAGATGGAAGAATTCCCCGAACTGGGCCCCGGCGAAATCGGATACCTCAACGCCCAGATCAAACAGGTGCGCGACACGCGGGTGGGCGACACGATCACCCACGAAAAACGCCCCTGCGCCACCGCTTTGCCGGGGTTCAAACCGTCGATCCCCGTGGTGTTTTGCGGGTTGTTCCCGGTGGATGCGGCCGAATTCGAGGACATGCGCGACGCCATCGAAAAGCTGGCGCTGAACGATGCGTCATTCACTTTTGAAATGGAAACCTCGGCCGCTCTTGGCTTTGGCTTTCGCTGCGGGTTCCTGGGGCTGCTGCACCTCGAAGTGATCCGCGACCGGATCGAGCGGGAATATAACATCGATCTGATCACCACCGCGCCCTCGGTCGTGTACAAGATTTTCATGCGCGACGGGGAAGAGATCGAGCTGCACAACCCCGCCGATATGCCCGACCCGGCCAACATTGACCACATCGAGGAACCGCGCATCAAGGCGACGATCCTGGTGCCCGACGAATATCTGGGCGATGTGTTGAAGCTGTGCCAGGATCGGCGCGGCATCCAGATGGATCTGACCTATGCCGGCACCCGCGCCATGGTGGTGTACGACCTGCCGCTGAACGAGGTTGTGTTTGATTTCTATGACCGGCTGAAATCGGTAACGAAAGGTTACGCCAGCTTTGATTACCAGATGATCGGCTATCGTGAGGACCGGCTGGTAAAAATGTCGGTGCTGGTCAACGACGAACCCGTCGATGCCCTGTCGATGATGGTGCATGCCGACCGCGCCGAGGGCCGCGGCCGCGCCATGTGCGAAAAGCTGAAAGAACTGATTCCGCGCCACATGTTCAAGATCCCGATCCAGGCGGCGATCGGTGGCCGGGTGATTGCCCGCGAAACCCTGAGCGCGATGCGCAAGGACGTGACCGCCAAATGCTATGGTGGCGACGCCACCCGCAAACGCAAGCTGTTGGACAAGCAGAAGGCGGGCAAGAAGAAGATGCGCCAGTTCGGCAAGGTTGAAATTCCGCAACAGGCGTTCATCAACGCGCTGAAGATGGATGGTTGAGGCAAAAACAGGCAGCCGTATCGCCGATACCGCCAGAGACCGCTGGGCGCGCCGGCCATCACGGTCTGTTGACGCCCGTTACAGGTATTTGTACCGCGCCGCGCAAGAAATTCTGCTAGGGCAAAAGCCATAGGTTTGGCGTAAATCGTTGGACACGGGCCGCGGATGAGGATGCCGAAGTTGAAACGACCAAGCCATCTTGCCAGCCTTGCAGTGGGGTGCGTCGTTTGCCGGGCGGCGGGTCAGTGCCCCGACAGCGGGGGGCAAGGATGATTGACGCCGCCCTTCTGCCGCTTCAGCGGCGGCTGCTTCAGCCTTTCGCGCGCCGGCTTGTGGCGCTGGGCGCAACCGCAGACAGGATCACTATCGCGGGGTTTTGCCTTGGGGTGCTCAGCCTGCCAGCGCTTGCCTTTGGAGCTTATGGTCTGGCGGCGGCCCTGATCGTACTGAACCGGATCATGGACGGACTGGATGGCGCCGTGGCGCGGCTGAGCGGGCCAACAGACCGGGGCGCGTTTCTTGATATTGCGCTGGATTTCGTCTTTTACGCTTTGGTGCCGCTTGGTTTTGCGCTGTTGGCCCCGGCGCAGAATGCGCTGCCTGCCGCCGTTCTGATTGCCGCCTTTGTCGGGACCGGATCGTCGTTTCTGGCCTTTGCAACACTGGCCGCAAAACGCGGAATGACCGCCACGGCCTATCCCGCGAAAGGCATCCATTATCTTGGCGGACTGACCGAAGGGGCCGAGACGATCCTGCTGTTTCTCGCGATGTGCCTGTTTCCGTCGGTATTTCCCGCTTTGGCCTATGGTTTTGCCGCCCTTTGTGCCATGACAACCCTCAGCCGCTGGCGCCAGGGCTGGGTTCTGCTGGCCCCGGAGCAAATATCGGGGCAGAATGCAACATGAGACAGCGGTGGCGGTCTTTTTCACCAATGAACCAATGAACGAGAACACCTGATGCGACTGAACGTGATCCTTTCCTTGCTGGCCGTCCTTTTTGGCCAGCCCGCATTCGCCGGCTGGGCCGAAACACTTGCCGCGGCGCGTGGGCAGACCGTTTATTGGAACGCCTGGGGCGGGGATGCGCGCACCAACGCCTTCATCGCCTGGGTGGGCGAACAGACCGAAGAACGCTATGGCGTTTCGGTGGCGCATGTCCGCCTGACCGACACCGCCGAAGCGGTGACCCGGGTGATCGCGGAACGGACCGCCGGGCGGGATACAGGCGGGTCGGTCGATCTGATCTGGATCAATGGGCCGAATTTTCTGACGATGAAGGAACAAAAGCTGTTGTTCGGCCCGTTTGTCGCGGATTTGCCGAATGCCCGCTATCTTGACCTGTCGGCGCAGGCGGCGGCCTCTCTTGATTTCACCGTTCCGGTCGATGGCATGGAAAGCCCGTGGCGATTGGCGAAATTCGTTTTCACCTTTGACAGTGCCCGCGTTGCCGCCACGCCGCAAACCATAGCGGGCTTTGTCGATTGGGCGGCGGCGCATCCGGGCCGTTTCACCCATCCCGACCCGTCCAACTTCATGGGGGCGACATTTCTGAAACAGGCGCTGATCGAACTGGCGCCCGATCCGGCCGCCCTGCTGGCGCCGGTGACTGACGCCGCCTTTGCCACCCAAACCGCGCCGCTTTGGGCCTGGTATGACGCGTTGCGCCCGAACATGTGGCGGGGCGGGATGGCGTTTCCGGAAAACGAAAGCGTGCAACAGCAACTTCTCAACGATGGGGAAGTCGACATCGCCATGTCTTTTGACCCCGCCTCGACAGCGGCGGCGATCGCGCAGGGCCTTCTGCCTGACACCGCCCGGGTTTTCGTGCCCGAAGGCGGTACGATCGGCAACATCAGCTTTGTCGCCATTCCCTATAATGCGGCCAATGCGCAAGGCGCACAGGTTGTGGCGAATTTCCTGCTCGATCCGGCGGTGCAGGCGCGGATGCAGAACATCGAGGTTCTGGGATCGTTCTCGGTCCTCGATCCGGCGCGGCTGGACGGTGACGCGCGCGCGGCCTTCGATGCGCTGCCTGCGGCGCCCGCACTGCCCAAGCTGGAGGATCTCGGTCCGACCCTGCCCGAGCCGCACCCCAGCTGGATGACACGCCTGACCGAGGATTGGGCGCGGCGCTATACCCGGTGAACAGGGCCACACGCGATGGCAAGATCCTGCGCGGGGGCGTTCTGACCGTTGTTCTTGCCGCGATCGTCCTGCCCATTCTGGGGGGGCTTTGGGAAACCGGCCGTGCCGGTTTTGGCGTGCTGCCCGCCATTGGCGCGACCGAGCTGTCGCTGGCCCCTTGGCGCGCGCTTGCCACTATGCCCGGTATCGCCACCAGCCTGCGGTTGTCCCTGACGACCGGTCTTGGCGCGACGGCGCTGTCGCTGCTGTTGGCCGTTGGGTTTTGTGCCGCCGTCCACGGCCGGATGAGCCGCCGGTCAAGCGGCCGGATGCTGACCCCGTTTCTGGCCGCGCCCCATGCGGCCCTGGCCATCGGGCTGTTGTTTCTGATCTCGCCTTCGGGCTGGATCGCCCGTGCGCTGGCGCCGCTGGCCGGATGGGACCGACCGCCCATGCTGACCACGGGGAACGATCCCTGGGGGCTGGCCCTCATCCTTGGGCTGATGGTGAAAGAAGTGCCGTTCCTGTTGCTGGTCATCCTGTCGGCGCTCAGCCAGATCCCGGTGCGCGCCCATCTGACGGCGGGCCGGTCGCTGGGCTATGGGCGGGGGCTTGTCTGGATCAAGGTGATCATGCCGCAGGTCTGGCCGCTGATCCGGTTGCCGGTGATGGTGGTGCTGGCCTATTCCCTGTCGGTGGTCGACATGGCGCTGATCCTTGGGCCGTCGAACCCGCCGACACTGGCCGTGATGTTGCTGCGGTTGTTTTCGGCGCCCGACATCACCCAGATCCTGCCGGCCTCGGCGGGGGCACTGTTGCAAGGTGTGGGGGTGGCGCTGTGTTTTGTCGGGATACTGGCGTTGGAGCGGCTGGGCCGGGTCATCGGCCTGTGGTGGATCCGGCGTGGCGGGCGGGGCGTTTCGGCCGAGCCGGGGCTGCTGCTGGCCACGGGCCTGACCATGCTGCTCATGGCGCTGGGAACGCTGGCGATGGCATCTCTCTTGGTCTGGTCGCTGGCGTGGCGCTGGCCCTGGCCGATGCTGTTGCCTGACAGCTGGTCATTGCGGGCCTGGGGCACGCCCGGCACCGGCTGGGCCAGGGCGCTGACGACCACGATCGTGTTGGCCTTGGCCAGCACCGCAGCCGCGCTTGTTCTGGCGATTGCCTGGCTCGAGGGCGAGGACCGTGCGCGCAGCGCGCGCGCCCGCTGGGCCGAGGCGCTGATTTACCTGCCGCTTCTGGTGCCACAGATCGCATTTCTGTACGGGCTGAACGTGGTGTTCTTGCGGATCGGGCTGTCTGGCGGTCTGGTTGCCGTGATCTGGGCGCAGGCGCTGTTTGTCTTTCCCTATGTGATGATCGCGCTGTCGGATCCCTGGCGCGCGCTTGACCCACGGCTTGCGCGGGTGGCCGGATCGCTGGGCGCCGGACCGTGGCGGCGTCTGTTCGCAGTCAAGCTGCCGGTCCTGCTGACGCCGCTGCTGACGGCGGCCGCCATCGGTGTGGCCGTGTCGGTGGCGCAGTACCTGCCGACGCTGTTCATGGGGGCAGGGCGCATCGCCACGCTCACGACCGAGGCCGTTACCCTGTCGTCGTCCTCGGACCGGCGGATCACCGGCGTTTATGCCACGCTTCAGGCCGGTCTGCCTTTTGCCGCCTATGCCGCGGCCTTCATGATTCCCGCGCTGGTGCACCGCAACCGCCGCGCCCTGTCGGGCGAGGCGGCGGGATGACACTGGCCCTGATCGACATTTCGCTGCGCCTTGGCGAGGCGGCACCGCTGTTTTCACCGCTGACCCTGACGGTACGGCCCGGCGAAATTGCCACTGTCATGGGGCCGTCAGGCATCGGTAAATCGACATTGCTGGATGGGATTGGCGGGCATCTGGATGCCGGGTTCACTCTGACCGGGCGGGTGCTGCTTGAAGGCAAAGACATCGCAGGATTGCCCGCCGAGGCGCGGCGCATCGGGTTGATGTTTCAGGATGCGGTGCTGTTTCCGCATCTTTCGGTTGGCGACAATCTGGCCTTCGGTCTGGCGCGATCTGTGCGTGGGCGTGCCGCCCGGCGCGCGGCGGTGACCGCCGCGCTGGGCCTTGCCGGCCTGTCGGGGCTTTACGACCGCGATCCGGCAACGCTGTCGGGGGGGCAACGGGCGCGGGCGGCCCTGATGCGCACGCTTCTGGCCGAACCAAGGGCGCTGTTGCTGGACGAGCCGTTTTCAAAACTTGACGCTGCGCTGCGGTCCGAGATGCGCGATTTTACCTTTGCGCATATCCGTCTGCGCAACATACCGGCGCTGATGGTCACCCATGATCCTGCCGATGCCGAGGCCACGGGTGGCCCGGTTGTTGATCTTGGTTCCTTTCCGGTGCGATCCGGGCGCGCATAAGGTGCCTGAGGGCCGCAGTCAGGTGTCACCTCGGGGTTGGCCAGGACCCTGCACCGCTGCGGTTACAGGGGGTGGCGCCCAGGTCAGACGACGATGGTCGAAGCCGCCGGCAATATGCGGCTTCACGATTTCGAAATAGGGCGACAGATCGAAATCCCGCGGGGCGAACAAGGAATGGTGCCGGATGTGCAGGATCTCTTTGCGCGCGTGGCGCGATCCCCTGCGCGCCTTCACTTTGGTCACATCGGGCAGGATCGGATAGCGCACCGACTGAAACGCCTGCGCGATCAAGGATGAACAGATCGCCCGCGTCGGATCACCCGACCCAAAGGCCAGCATCCGCCGCCGCCAGCGTACCGGCACGGGCGGCGTGGGCAGAAAATAGCGCAGCAGGTCGACTATATTGCGCAGATCGTATTCAAGACCGATCCGCGCGATCATGAACGCGGTAACCTTTCTGCACTCGTTTTCGGTCAGACCGACGGGGCGGCAGATGCGGGTGTTGTACGTCGCATATTTGGACAGTGGTGCCGACACGCACCCCTCACCGAGGTTTACCTCGATCAGGTGATGCGGCGCCGAGCCATCGCCAGGTGCGGGCAGGTGATCGCCGACATACAATGCCGCATGGGACCAGGTTGATTGGGTCAGATACTTGATTGCGGTCGAAATCCGTTCGCCCCCCTCGACCAACAGAACGTCACCGGGGCGCAGCACGCGCCCAAGCGTGGCAAAATCGGATGGCGTATAGGGTTCGTACCCGGAGCTGGGCCGGTTCAGTTTGGCGGCAAGGTGTTGACCGATCCGATCAAGCTGCCTGTCCAGCCATGGTGTGCGGTTATTCGACATGAGCCTTGGTCGATATTGTGTGGCATCGTAAAGACTTGCAAGGGCGCAAAGCGTTACAGACTGGTCTGAAGGCGTCACTTTTCCGGGATGCTCCACCGCATTCAATGCCGGGTTATTTGTTGGGGCATCGTTTGGCCTTTCATTGGTTTTTTGAGTGGAGGAAAACGCAACCCACTTTCCATTTGGCCGAAACCCTTCCACGATGAATCCGGCTGTAACGGAGGCCCCATGGCAAACACCCTGCGCCTGTGCGTGGCACAGATGACATCGACCAACCGGCACGCCGGCAACATCGCCTGGATGCAGGACGCCGCGGCACGCGCGGCCGCTGACGGGGCGCAGATGCTGGCCCTGCCCGAGGTGGCGGGGCTGTGCATCCGTGACCGTGACGATGCGCTGGCCCAGGTGGTGCCCCATGCCGATGATCCGTTCGTCGCCGCCTGTCGTGATGCGGCGGCGCGTCATGGATTGTGGATTCACACGGGATCAACCCCTGTTTCCGGGCCGGATGGCCCTGAAGGGCGGCGGTTCCTGAACCACGCGGATCTGATCGCGCCCACAGGTGAAATCGCCGCCAGCTATGACAAGATCCACCTGTTTGACATCTTTCTTGATGGCAAACCGGCCACCGGCGAATCGCGTCGCTATGCCCCCGGTGCGCGGGCGGTGATGGCCGAGACGCCCTGGGGGCCGCTGGGCATGACGATCTGTTACGATCTGCGGTTTCCACAGCTGTTCCGCGATTATGCCATGGCGGGGGCGACGATGTTGTTCGTGCCTTCGGCGTTTACCGTTCCCACGGGCCAGGCCCATTGGGAAACCCTGTTGCGCGCCCGTGCCATCGAAAACGGTGCCTTTGTGATTGCCCCGGCCCAGGTGGGCCTGCACGATGACGGGCGCGCCACCTATGGCCATTCGATGATCGTCAATCCTTGGGGCAGCATTCTGGCCGAACTGGACGGCGAAACGCCGGGTCTTACCATAATCAGCCTTGAACTGGGTGAGGTGACGGCGGCGCGCCGACAGATCCCGTCATTGCGCCATGGCCGCCCCTATACATTTCACCACATCGCCCAGTCTGAACCTGATGCCTAAGATCGCCGCTCAGTCCTTGGCGTAATACCCCACGACATCGCCATCGGTGGTCACCCCCAGCCCGTTCAACAGCCGGTTGACGTAGTTGAAATAGCCGATGATCTGGTTCGCCTCCAGAATCTGACCATCGTCCAGCCCTGCATCGCGCAGGGCCTGCACATCGCCCTGCACCATCTCGGCCGGGCGCAGCGTCAGCTTTTCGGTATAGACCAGCAGAGCCAGGTCGCGCCCGTCAAACACATCACCGGGGCGGCGGGCCTGCAACGCCGCCTCGACCGCCGCCGCGCGATCAGGGGCACCGATCAGGTGCGCGGCGTTCGACCAGTGGTTGGCATAGGAATACGGGCAGGTGTTCAGCACCGACACATAAGAACTGATCACCTCCTGCAACCACATGGGCAGGGTGTTGGTGTCGTCGTGCAGGCAGGCGCGGTACAATTTCACATGGCCAACCATGGTGTTTGGGCGCAGGGAATGCACCCGCATCACATTGTCTACCGTCCCATGCGGCGTGCGGGCCATGTCGAGCACGTCGCGCAGGTGCGGGTCGGCGTCATCGTCCGGTATCATGTGAATCCATGCGGCCATGTTTATGTTCTTTCAGTTTGGTCAGGTTGGGTCAGGTCAGGCGGATCTGCACACGGTCGTTCAGAACGCGGGCGGCAAAGGTTTTCAGGGGGCGCGTGGCCGGGGCGCCGATGGGCGCGCCGGTGCGCACGTCAAAGGCGCCCTGATGCAGAGGGCATTCGATAAGGTGGCCGTCGAAATAGCCATCGCACAGATCGGCCCCGCCATGGGTGCACAGCGCCGCCGTCACATAGACGCCGCCGGGCGTGTCATGCACCGCCAGAACGCGGTTGCCCAGCGTGGCGCGCGTGACCCAACCGCGGTGCAGGTCGGTCAGCGCGATCAGATCTTGCCAGCCGTCATCCATGGCCGCGCAACTGGTTCACGATGTCGCGGTGGGCGCCGACATAGCCGCCCGGTTCCACATGGACATGACCGCGCAGTTTTTCATGCAACCGGGGCAGCGCGTGAAACGGCACCGAGGCGACATAGTGATGTTCGGCGTGGAAATTCATGTTCCAGCAGAGAAACCGCCAGGGCAGCGACACGATGTTGGTGCGGGTGTTGTCGCACATCTGGGCGACGGTGGGGCGGCCCACATGTTCAGTCATCCGGATGAACCGCATCACGGGTTCGCCCAGGGCCAGAGGGATCAGCCAGAACCACAAGGGTGCCCACCAGCCGCCCGTCGTCATCAGGGCAAACAGTATGGCATAGGCGCCAACCATCAGCCGAGCCTCGCGGATCACCACCGCCTCGGCCGAGCGGGGGGTGAATCGCCGTTCGGCCGGGGTCAGGCGGCCTGCGGCGTGGCGGGCCAGCTCGGTGATCTTGGTGCGCCAATAGGGGATCGCGCTGAGATACCACAGGTATTGCCCCCAGCTGCGCGGCATCGGCACCATTTCGGGATCATCGCCGGTGATCTGGGTATGGGTGTGGTGGTCGCAATGTTCATAGCGGAAAAACTGATGTGGCAGGATGATGATCAGCCCACAGATATTGCCCACCAGATCGTTCAGCCAACGGGTGCGGAACACCGTGTAATGCACACGTTCATGTTGCAGGGAAAAATGATGCACCAACACGATTCCGTGCAGGAACATCGCGGGCCAGATCAGCCAAGAATCCCGGGCAAGCCAGATCAGGCTGCCGGTGGCAGTCACCAGCACCAACCAGATGGCCAGTCGCAACAGGGCAGGGCCGTTGCGCCGTTGCATCAGCGCGCGCAGCTCGTCGCGGGTCAGGCGCTGTTCGGCCAGGGCCTGGGTCAGGGGGGTGGTGATCGGGGCGGCCATGACACTCTCCATCGGGTTCGGCTTTGACGGCGCACGGGCTGTTCAGTCGGGCGTTGTCCGCATGAAACCGCCAAGATCCGTCACGCAAGCCTGCACGCAGAGACATAGCGCACCGGCCTGATCCACCATGCCCGGACCGCAGCAGACAGTCGAGACCGGATCCGCGCCCGGAGATGCGGCGCCGTGAATT
>JAACVA010000063.1:0-4070 GCA_009992615.1 Rhodobacterales bacterium | reverse complement strand
GCATCTGCCGCGACAGTTTGCCAGAATGCGGTGACGGCTCGTCCCGTCACCGCAACGCCGGGGCCGCCCCGGAACGGGCACGGCCCCGGTTCAGGGTCACTTGCCCCAGATCGCCGAATAGGCGGCGCGATAAGGCGAATCGGGGTCGAAGGCGTTGCTGTCGCCGCTGTTGGCAAGCCCCTCTTTGGTGACCAGCGCCGGAGCGGTGATATAGCCCGAGCAGGCCTCGCCCTGGATGGCGCGGTTCAGCTCGTCCACCAACTGCCAGCCTTGCAGGTTCAGCGGCTCGGCCACGGTGATCGCCTGATACTGGGCGGAGCGGATGCGCTGGAACGCGGCCTCGGACCCGTCACCGGCAGAACCCGCCAGTGGTGCACCGTCGCCCTTGATCCCGGCTGATGCCAGCGAGGGGCCCATGAAATCAAAATACAGGTCGTTGATGGCCAGGGCGTGGGTCCAGTCGGCGCCGTATTTCTGCAACAGGTTCGTGGTCAGCGGGCCCATGCGGGTGGATGTGTCGGCGATCGGCGTGTCGACATATTCCAGCACCTTGCCGCCGCCCGCCTCAATGGTTTCCTTGATCCGGTCGGCCTTGTCGATGGCGATCTGATAGGTCGAGTCGGTGAAGATCACGACGCCCACGTTGTCGCCGCCGTCTTCCAGCGCCCATTTGGCCGCCACCTCGGACACCTGCATCGCGTCGGTCGAGACGTTGGCAAAGATGCCGCCCGGCGCGTCACAGCCGATCTTCGGCCCCGAGTGCCAGGACACGATCGGAATGCCCGCCGCTGTCACACCTTCCAGCGCCGCCTGTTGTTCCACGGCGTCAAACCCGTTGACGATGATCCCGTCGGCCTGCAAGGCCAGAGCCTGGCCGATGGCGGCGGTGCGCCCCTGGATCGACCCGGCACCGTCCAGCACGCGCACGCCCCAGCCGATGGCCTTGGCCGCCTCTTCAACCCCGTTTGTCACGCCCAGAATCCCGCCATTCTTCAGGTCTGCGGCCAGCACCACGATGGATTTCCCCTCGGCGGCCTTGGGGCCGCTTGTCGGGCCGTCGAACGGTGTTTCGGCCAGAGCTGCCCCCGCAAGGATCGTGGTTGCCATCAAAGTGTTCAGAAATGTCCGTTTCAGCATGGTATTCCTCCCATTATGCCGTTCAGGTTTTCGCCTTGCGCTTGTCCGCGCCTTTGCGACGTTGTGCGTAACCGGCGATGCCGATCGCGATCAGAAGGGTGACACCGTTGAACAACGGTTCGACCCAGAAAGAGCCGCCGAATTGCTGGATGCCCGATATGCCGACGGCCAGGATCACCACGCCGATGATCGTGCCCCAGACGTTGACCCGCCCTGGCTTGATCGTGGTTGACCCGAGGAAGGCCCCAACCAGCGCGGGCAACAGAAACTCCAGTCCGACGCTGGCCTGGCCGATGCGCAGCTTGGATGCCAGAATCACCCCTGCCAGCGCGGTCAGGAACCCCGATGTCATGAAGGCGCCGATCACGAATTTTCGCGTCGGAATGCCGTTCAACTGTGCCGCCTTCTGATTGGCGCCAATGGCATACAAATACCGACCGACCGGCGTGTATTCGAGGACGATCCACAGCAGGAGAGAGATCGCCAGAAGGTAGAACCCGGTGATCGGCAGGCCAAAGACAAAGGTGCCGTTGATCGCCAGAAACCCGTCGGGCAGAACACCCACCATCTGCCGCCCGCCGGTGTGCCATAGGGCCAGCGCATACAGCACCGTGCCGGTGCCCAGCGTGGCGATGAAGCTGTCGATGCGCGCCACCTCGACCAGCAGCCCGTTCAGGAACCCCGACAGCAACCCCAGCGCCAGAACGATCGCCACCGCCACCGGCCAGGGCAGGCCCAGCATCGTCTGCAACGAAATCGCCAGGATGTGCCACAAGACAATGCCATAGCCGACCGTCAGGTCGATCCGCCCCGCCGCCATCGGGATCATCGCCCCCAGAGACAGCAGTGCGATGATCGCCTTGTCTGAAATGATCGACCGGATGTTCAGCAATGTCGGAAAGGTGCGCGGCAGCAGCACCGAGAACAGTATGATCAGTACCAGTGTCAGAATCACCAGACCATAGACCGGCAGCAGTCGCAGAACGCGCGTGCGCAGCGGCGCGCCGGCCAGATCGGCGCGTGTGGGTTCCAGTGCGGTGGATTCAATCGATGGCATACGCGGCGTCCCTGTGTCCGGTCACGCCGCCCGCAGAGGCGGCCTGGATAAGATTTTCCGTGGTCAGTTCAGCGCCGGTCAACTGCCCGGCAATCGTGCCCTGGCTGAACACGACGGCGCGGTGGCAGATCGCGGCGACCTCTTCGAAATCGGTCGAGATCACGATGATTCCGACGCCTTCGGCCAAGGCACGGTTCAGCAGGGCATAGATCTCTGCCTTGGCACCCACATCGACGCCGGCGGTCGGGTCTTCACAGATCAGCAGGCGGCGTTTCGTGGCCAGCCACCGGGCAATCACCACCTTTTGCTGGTTGCCCCCCGACAGCGCCTCGATCGCCAGGCTCTGGTCATTGGGCGACAGCGCCACCTCGTCGCCGATCCGGGCGGCCTGTGCCGCCTCGCGCCACGGTGTCAGGAACGACAACAACGACCGCCCCACGGCATGGGGGTTGAGAAAGGTGTTTTCCCGCAGGGTCAGCGACAGCGCCACGGATTCTTCGGTGCGGTCGCGCGCCACCATCCCGATACCCGCCGCCATGGCGGTTTGCGGTGTTGACAGGTCGGGTTGCGTGCCGAACAGCGTCACGCTGCCCTCAAAGGGTTCGGCCCCGAACAACCCGCGCGACACCGCCTCGTGCCCGGCGCCCCGCAAACCGACCAGGCCCAGAATTTCGCCTTCGTGCAGGTCCAGATCAATCGGGCCGGCCGGCCCGGCCACCATATTTCGCAGGCTGAGAATCGGCGCACCGTGCCGCGTCTGGGGTTTCATCACCTGACGGGTCTTGCGGCCGACGATCATGTAAACCAGTTCTTCGGGGGTGGTGTGCTCAATGGCGCGCAGGCCCACCATTTCGCCGTCGCGCATCACTGCAACGCGGTCGGCGATGCGGAATATCTCGTCCAGCCGGTGCGAGACATAGATCATTCCCACCCCTTGCGCCTTGAGCGGGCGCAGCGCCTGAAACAGGCGTTCCACCTCGTCGGCGGGCAGCGATGCGGTGGGTTCGTCCAGCACCAGAAAATCACATTCCACCGCCAGCGCACGGGCGATGGCGACCAGCGATTTCTCGGTGCGCGACAAATCCTGCACCCGCGTCGTCGGATCAAAATCGCAGCCCACCTTGGCCAGCGCCTGGGCGGCAAACCGTTCGACAGCGCCCCAGCCGATCAGTCCGCCCTTGCGGGCATAGCCGAGGGCCAGCGCAATGTTTTCGGCCACGGTCATCCATTCGATCATCCCCAGATCCTGGTGGATGAAGGCGACCGACTGGCGCTGCCCGAACCCACCAGGGCGGTGTTCGTAAGGCTTGCCGTCGATCAGCACCCGGCCTTCATCGGCCCGGTGAATTCCCCCGAGGATCTTGATCAGCGTGGATTTTCCGGCGCCGTTCTCGCCCAGCAGCGCGACAATCTCGCCCCGCTCGATGTTCAGCGACACGTCGCGCAGCGCATATGTGCCGCCGAAATGTTTCTGGATGCCATCAAAGAACAGATTGTTGTGCGATGTGACTGGCACCCGTCCCCCCGGTTTTGCGGGCACCCATGTTCTGCGACATGGATTGAGTTACCCGTAACATTCGCGTAGCATTTGCCACGAACACGACGCGTGTCAATGGAAAAGTTACGGGTAACGTAGATGATCGCAAACAGTCCGATCCGATGACCGGCAACCGGATCAGCCTGGCCGAGGTGGCCCGCGCCGCCGGGGTGTCAAAGATGACGGCCAGCCGCGTGTTGCGCGACGAGGGCGGATTTTCAGCGGCCACGCGCGACCGGGTGATGGCCGAAGTTCAGCGTTTGGGCTATCTGCCCAACCGGCTGGCGACGGTGTTCGCGGGCGACAAGAAATCGACATTTGTCGGTGTCAGCATCCCCG
>JAACVA010000266.1 GCA_009992615.1 Rhodobacterales bacterium | reverse complement strand
GCTTGAAGAAGTGGGCCAACAGTTCAGCGTGACCCGCGAACGCATCCGCCAAATCGAGGCGAAGGCGCTGCGCAAGCTGAAACATCCCAGCCGGTCGCGCAAATTGCGCAGCTTTCTGGACCAATAGGAGGGCGGCATGTCTCTTTGGTCACGTTTGTTCGGTGGGGGCGGCAAGACAACCGCCCCCGCGCAAGGTGAGGCGCATGGGGCCTTCACCATTTATCCCCAGCCGATCAATGACGGCGGGCGCTGGCGCATCGGTGCGCGGATCGAGAAAGAAATCGACGGCACCTTGCGAACGCATGAGATGGTGCGCGCTGATACGTTGGAAAGTGCCGAAGCCGCTATTGAAGCCTCACTCGTCAAGGCGCGGATGTTGATTGACCAACAAGGCGATACTATCTTTGGCTAAACCGCGTCACATTACGCGGCTTCTGTGCAAAGGATGCCCTACTGTGACCCTGTTTCGCTTTTCCCTTTTGGCCGCAATTGTCTGCGCCGGTGCCGCACATGCTTCAAACTATCTGACCAGTAATGGTCTGGTGGTTGAGCCGCGCGGCGACACGTTTTTTGTTCCATATCGCGGCTTGTCGGGCGCGCGTGATTTTTGGTGCGCGGCGGGTGAATATGCGCAAAATAAGTTGCACCAGCCGCCGGCGGCCATCATTTATCGCACGACCGAACCGCCCCGCCGGTCGGGTGAGGGGATTGGCTTTTCGTTGTCGCCCTCGCAATCGGCCAGCGCAACCGGCCTTGTTCGGTTCGGCGGGCAAGGCGGCGGCATGACGATCGCTGCGGCACAAAACCACTGTGATACCGAGATGCTGTTTTTCCGCTGAACCCTCTCACCTGAATCCCGCTTGCAACACCCACATGTTGTGTTGTCTTTGGACCCTACCCAAGGTGTGGCGGCTGGCCTATAACCGCGGTGGGATCAGGCGGTAGAGGGTCAATATACCATGCGTTGCCCGTTTTGCGGAAACATCGACACCCAGGTGAAGGATTCACGCCCCGCCGAAGACCATGTGGCAATCCGGCGGCGTCGGCTGTGTCCGGCCTGCGGTGGGCGTTTCACGACATATGAACGGGTGCAGTTGCGTGACCTTGTGGTCATAAAGACCAACGGTCGGCGCGAAGATTTCGACCGCGACAAGTTGCAACGCTCGATCCGGATCGCCCTGCAAAAACGCCCGGTCGACCCGGAACGCATGGATCAGATGATCAGCGGCATCGTGCGGCGGCTGGAATCCCTGGGCGATACCGACATCGCGTCGAAGGTGATTGGCGAGATCGTGATGGAGAGTCTGGCCCGCATCGACACCGTCGCCTATGTGCGTTTTGCCAGTGTTTACAAGAATTTTCAGGCGGCTGACGATTTCGACAAGTTTGTCAGCGAACTGCGCCCCACCCAACCCGGCGAAGAATGACCAACGCAGATGCGCGACATATGGCCCACGCCGTGACCCTGGGGCGACGGGGGTTGGGGCGGTGTTGGCCGAACCCTGCCGTGGGCTGCGTGATTGTTGCCGACGGGCGCGTCGTCGGGCGCGGATTCACTCAACCCGGCGGGCGGCCCCATGCCGAAACCGTGGCGTTGGCACAGGCCGGGGTGCGGGCGCGCGGTGCGACGGCCTATGTCACGCTGGAGCCCTGCGCGCACCATGGGCAGACGCCGCCTTGTGCCGATGCCTTGATCGCGGCTGGCGTGGCGCGTGTGGTCTGCGCCTTGGGCGATCCTGATCCACGGGTTGCGGGGCGGGGTCTGGCGCGGATGCAGGCCGCAGGTATCGAGGTGACCGTCGGCCCCGGGGCCGCCCAGGCGGCGTGGGATCAGGCAGGCTTTCTAAGCCGGATCAATCGAATGCGACCCATGGTAACCTTGAAGCTGGCCAACAGCGTCGATGGCCGCATTGCCACGGCCAGTGGCGAATCCCGCTGGATCACTGGTCCGGTGGCGCGGCGCGCGGTGCATGGTTTGCGCCTGTCGCATGATGCGGTGATGGTGGGCGGTGGTACGGCGCGGGCCGATGATCCGATGCTGGATGTACGCGGTCTGGGCGATGTGGCACAGCCGGTGCGCGTGGTGCTGTCGGCGGGATTGAATTTGCCGCTGGACGGGCGTTTGGCGCGTACGGCGGGGCAAGTGCCTCTGTGGTTGGTGCATGGGCCGGGGGCAGTGACGGCGCCGTGGCAGGCGTTGGGGGCGCGATGTTTCGAGGTGCCGATGCTGAATCCGGTGCCGGTACTGGCCGCTTTGGGTGCGGCCGGGCTTACGCGGGTGCTGTGCGAGGGGGGTGGCGCGTTGGCGGCGTCCTTGCTGCGCGCGGGCGTCGTGGATCGGCTGATCGTGTTCACTGCCGGGCTGGCCCTTGGGGCCGAAGGACGATCCTGCCTTGCTGATCTCGGGGTGAAGCGATTGGGCGAGGCGGCCCGTTTTAAGCTGCACCGTGTGACGGAGATGGACGGCGATGTGAGGGCCGAATGGATTTTACCGCCAGAGATGGGCGCGGCTGGCCATTAGGCCCTGCACCTTGGCCAGCAGGCGGTGGGCCGGCCCAGGCCGGGGCAATCTGCCGGTGGCCAGACGATCAATCACCACTTCGACAGGGCAGGGCATATCGGTAATCGGATCGTAATAGCGCGGGTAACCGATCAGCACCGCATGGGCCAGCT
>JAACVA010000265.1 GCA_009992615.1 Rhodobacterales bacterium | reverse complement strand
GCAACGTCGGTCATCACGGCTTGCGCCGCGGTGGATTCGCGGAACCGGATCACCACAAGCAAGCCCTCTGGCGTCATGCGCGCCGCCTCGATCACGCCCAACTGATCGCGGGTTGTGTCGCGGCGGTGCCCGTCCAGCACCGGGGCACCGACAAGCCGCGCCAGATCGACGCCGCGCAGGTCCAGCACTTCGCTGTAACCGGGACGGGCAACCGCCGCCCCGGTTGAAACGATTGCCTCAATGGTGCGGGCTTCTGCGTTGAAGGTGGCCGGACGGATGTTTGCTGCCCGAAGGTGAATGGTCATGGTTCCGGTTCCTGTCTGTCAGCGGATCGCGCCGTCAAGCAGCACCTGCCCCACCGTGTCGGCGGTAAGGGCAGCGGCGAAGGCGGCACCGATCATCTTGTTCGAGCCAACCGTCGTGGTGACGGCGCGCGTGGTGTTGTCCCAATAGAGGGTCTGGCCAAGGGTCCACACCTGCGCGGCGGTCTTGGTCAGGGTGAAAACGCCCTCGCGCACAAGCACCACGTCGGCACCGGATGCAGCGGCACCTTGCGCCACACCGATGATCGAACCGACTTGTGCCACCTGCCCCGAATCTAGGGCATAGGGCGCGGGCAGCGTCACGTTGTCGCCCGAATAGAGGGAATTTCGCATTTCAGACTCCTGTAGGTTTGATTGCGCGGGCGAACCTGTCCGCCGCGATTTCTTCGTCCAGTTCTTCGATATCGCGGCCACGGCCTGCGACCACTTCGGCGCGGGACTTCAAGCCCGCCTCAATGGCGCGGATATCGCCGTTAACTTCCTTGAGGGGATCGACCCAAGCCCAGCCGGGCGAAACGAATTTCACCGCGCGATAGTCGGCCAATTCGGTTTCGCTCGCACCGATTTCGCCCGCCAATGCCTTGGCGTCGATCCAGCGCCGCCACAGCGGGCGCAGCAACTGCGCTTCGATCAGGGTGCGTTGCAGCATTTCGGCGCGACGCCGGAATTCCAGCAAGCCGACGCGGGCACTTGAATAGTTGGTGCCCGACAGATCGCCCGTCACCTGTTCATAGGTCAGCCCGACACCGACGGCGATTTCGCGTTGCTGGCCTTTCACAAATTCAACGGCCTGCGACAGACCCTGACCGGGCTGCGAGAATTCCACCTCTGCGCCGAACGGCAGAACCCGCATTGCGCCCGGCTCAAGGCTCACGTTCACGCTGCCGTCGGTCGCCTCGAACCCCGCCGTGCCGCCCTCGGCATCGCGCACAAAGCCAGTCATCAGGCTTTGCACCTTCAACGTCATCAGCATGGCGTCGGACGCGGCGTCGAAGTCTGCCAGCTTCAGCAAGATCGGCGCAAGCCATGAAATGCCGCGCACCTGACCGGGGAAAAGCTGGTCAAAGATGTGCAGCACTTCGCGCACCGGCACCCGCACCGCCTGCCCGATCATCCCGAACGGGGCTCCGGGGGCGTCGGGCAGAATGTGATAGGCGATAATCTGGTCGCTTGCGTCAAACTCCACCCCGGCGATGATCCGCGCGCCGTTGCCCAGATCGCGGGTCAGCGACGGGTCAATCTGGTCGGCAGGCAGCGCCACGGAGACAAGCGCCGCCTGCCGGTATCCTTCGGGCCCATGACCCCCGAAGGATGTTCGGATAAATGCCTCGCCGTCGCGCACCAGGGCGCGCACCGCGACGGGCAGCAAGGCCAGCATCTGCCCTTCAAACTCACTGTTCAGCGCCCGCCGCGTTGCCGGGTCCGGGTGCTGCGAAAGTGCCTGCCATCCCTTGCCAGCCAGCGCCGCAAGCCATGTTTCCACGATCCGCGCCGCCGTCGGGTTGTTCATCGAAAGCGCCGCCGCACGGGCCTTGGCTGGCGCGCGGGCGGCAAGGATCGACGCTTGCGGCGCGTTCAGCATGGGCGAACCCTGCCAGCGCCGCCCGCCGCCGCCAGCTTCAATCTGGCGCTTTTGCATCGGCCCCGTGATCCGGGTCAGAAGGGTGCCAATCCAGCTCACCGGGCGCACTCTATTTCCGCCGCAAGCGCCTCTTCGAGCAAGACCACCAGTTGCGCACTCATTGAGCGCCGATTTCTCTTCGCCGAATCCTTCAATCGCCTGAAAAGTTCGCTGGGCAATCGGATCGTCGTCTTCTCGGTCATGCGGCTACTCCTATCTGCACAACATGGCACGGTGCCATGCTTGCGTCAAGAAAAAAAATGTGGCACGGTGCCATCATACCAAGGGAATCGCCATGACAGTGCCGACAAATCGCGAGAGCGAGAAATATATGCTTCGGCTGCCCGCCGGGATGCGTGATCGCATCAATGCCGCAGCGACACGGAACATGCGCTCAATGAACGCTGAAATCGTCGCTGTTCTGGAAGAGAAATTCCCGGTTCCGACGATTTCCCAATATCTCGCGGAAAAGCTCGGGACAGACAGAATTCTCGAATTGATTAACACGGAAAAGGCCGATCTGCCCGCCGCCATCCTCAAGATAAACAGGCACATGGAAGGTGGAGACATTCCGGTGCGCTTCGTATTGCGGAAAGGGAATGTCAAGGTCGTTGCAATCGGCGAGTTCTGGGCGGAAAATATGGCAATAGAAGGTGAGGTTAGCGAATGAATAGCTGGCGGAAAGCGGTCGATTCGCGCCCTTTTCTGACTTTCATCTTCGCATCCAGCTTGACGCCAGCACCG
>JAACVA010000264.1 GCA_009992615.1 Rhodobacterales bacterium | reverse complement strand
GCCCTCGACCGGCAGATCGACCGGCCGCGGGGCTTCCGCCTCGACCCAGTCGCAGAGCCCGCCCAGCGTGCGGTCGGCGGCGAGCGCTGTGCCGATGCTCGCGGTCAGCGTGTCGAAGAGGGCGTCACGGTCGGAACCCTGCACGACCGCCTCGATCTCGGCGCGGTGCTGGTAGTGGTAGCGAAGCGGCGACAGCGTCACCTCGGGATCCCCGGGCTCGCCATCGCGCAGGATCAGCAGGCCATTGGCCGGCACGCGTTCGGGCAGCACCTCGCCCCGCAAGGCGGTGGCGGCAAGCGCCGAGAGCCGCGCGTGCAGCGCGAGGAGGATGGTTTCGCGGGGGGTGAGCATTGATTCTCGTTATACTGCGGATGCAAAGAGGGCACACTTCGAGCCCAGGATGACACAAATGTTGCGCCTTACGCCGAAGGCGGCCATGCGCAGAAAACGGGATCTGCAAGGTGGATATCTGGCTTTGGTGCTGTGAGCTTGAGCGCCGTCGGCTTTCACGACAACGCCGCTCGGAGAACGTCTGAGAAACCCACTCTCCCGCGCGGGAAGCGCGGTAGTCATTCCTGGCGGCGCGCTTCGAGGGCCTCCAACAGCAGGTCCAGCCCGAATGCCATATGGTTCACTCCGTCATGGGAGCCCTCGGCCACCATCTGACCTAGGGCGCAAAAGTGCGGATAGCGATCTGCATCGATCGAGGGCAGATAGGTGCGCGCGGCCTCGGCGTAGTTCTCGGGTTGCACGGGCATGCTGCGTTCCAGCAGGTGGAAGCCGTAGATCAGGCTGTCGAGCGCGTTCATCGCGTGATCGGCCTGGACGAAGCTGAACCCGGCCGCGCGCAGGCAGCCCAGTGTAGCGTCGATGAACGCCAGCATGTTGGGGCCCACATTGATCCGCCCCACGATCAGCGGCGGAGCCCAGGGGTGTGCAAGAAACACCGTCCGCATCGAGTGCGCGCGGCGGCGCATCTCGTCCTGCCAGTTGCTGCCTGTGCTCGGCAGGTCAATGCGCCCCACCACTGTATCGACCACAGCGTCCAGGAGGTCATCCTTGTTGCGGATGTGGTTGTAGAGCGACATCGCCTCCACCCCCAACTCCCTGGCCAGAGCGCGCATGCTTAGGCTTTCCACGCCGCGTGCATCGGCCAGCGCAAGCGCGACTTCGGTGATCCGGGCGCGGGTCAGGCCAGGTCTCCGGGGTGGGTCGAGCGTCTTCATTGTTTCATGTTCGCGATTTGGATTGACAGGCTTACGGCGTAAGTGATAGCGAGCGCCAGATCGCTTACAATGTAAGTATAGTGCCAGGATTTCCTTGGCCAGCCCCATTCGCGCACAGGGATTTCGGCCATGCAGAACACTCTTTCACCCGAAAGACGATCATTGCGGTTGAGAATGGCTCGTGGCTTCACGAAACCCGTCGTCGTGCCTGCTGCCTTGCTGTTTGGCACTCTCCTCACGATCCTTCTGGCCTTGGTTCAAGCGGTGCAAATCCCGCTAGGTGCCCTGCCGGAGGACAGCCTGCGGCTGGCCGCTGTCCCCGTCTGGCATTTCATGCACGTGCTGGGCGGCGCCACGTTTGGTATCCTCGGCCCGATCCAGTTTGGCCGTGTTCTGGCCCGCAGATTTGGGCGTTTGCATCGCGTCATGGGGCGCGTGTTTGTCGCGGCGGGGGCGATGATCTCTCTGAGTTCGCTGGGTCTGCTCTGGCGCTTTCCCGACACGTATTCGGTGGCCATGAACAGCGGGCGGCTGCTATTCGGGATCGCGTTGGGCGTGGCGTTGGCCATTGCGATGCAGGCCATCCGCAAGCGCGATTTTACCCGCCACCGCAACTGGATGATCCGCGCCTATGCAATTGGGATCGGGGCTACGGCCGTGACAATGGTATTTTTCCCCATTTACGTGATTACGGGAGAGCCTCCGATGGGCCTCGTTGCTGACGTTGTATTCTTGGGATCTTGGGCGGCATGCGTTGTTTTTGCCGAAGGCCTAGTGCGCAGGATTTGAGCAATCTTGATCTATGAATTCCGGTCGCGTGGCGCGTGTATTGCTGTTGTATCCTTCTGGGCCGGGAGCGGTCGTGACATCCAAATGAGCCAGAAGTCCGCCTAGCCCACATCACCGTCCCATCACTTCAACCCAGTTCGCTACGATCAGCCCCGGCACGCCGTCGTGCGCCCGCGCGGCATCCCGCGCCAGATGCAGCCGCTTCGGCAGCTTGACCTGCGGCACCAGCAGGAAGATCGGCGCGGTGACCTTGCCGCGCCCTGTCTTGGCGCGCGATACGACCGCTTGGCCCTTGGTGTTCAGCCTGCCCTCTGCCACCAGCATGCTCGGTCCCGTCCGCCGATAGACGAAGCGCAGGCGCAGCCCGCGTCGCCGTTCCCATTCTCCGGGCGTGATCCGGCCGCCGCGAAGCCCGCGCCCGGCA
The DNA here is from genome assembly GCA_009992615.1 of Rhodobacterales bacterium. Classification (GTDB taxonomy): domain Bacteria; phylum Pseudomonadota; class Alphaproteobacteria; order Rhodobacterales; family Rhodobacteraceae; genus Oceaniglobus. The sequence continues at coordinate 90 of JAACVA010000264.1, read as the reverse complement.
GCGGGCAGCGGGATGGCGAGCCAGAACCCATTCGTCGACCGTATCAGCGGGCCGGTATTGTGAGCGCCGACGATGACGGGTGCCTTCGAC
>JAACVA010000062.1:10935-14643 GCA_009992615.1 Rhodobacterales bacterium | reverse complement strand
GTGCCAGGTGCCACCGTGCCACATTGCGGCACGGCCGTTGGCAACATCGGCGTACCATTCGTTCCAATCGGTGCCGATATGGGTGCGGCTGGTAATTCCCGCTTCCACTGCATCGACGAAGAACTGATAGAATTCGGTCATCGCGGCGCGATCCAGAACCAGCTTTCCGGTCGCGGCGTCATACATTTCGCCACCGAAAGACTGATAAAACTGCGCATAGTCCGGCCCGTTCGAGACCCGCGGATAAAATCCCATGCCCTTTTCGACCAGGCCCATTTCGACCGCGCGCCCAGCGTCCTGCAATACGTTTTTCAGCGTGTATTCGCCCTTCTGGACGGCCTCTGGCAATGCGTCGATCTCGGCGTCGCTATAGCCTATGGCGCGCATATGGTCGCGCCAGAAAAAGAACGGGCGGCTTTCGGAATCCTGCGGAACGCCCCATTGTACACCGCCGACAGAGGCGATCTCCATCAGGTTGGGATAGACGTCTGACAACGGCCATGCATCAAGATCGAGGTAATCCTCGACCGGCACGATATAGCCCGCCTGCGCCCAGGGCGCGATGTCGAGATGGCTGGTGACGACGATCTCGGGTGCTTCACCGGCCTCGGCGGCAAGGGTCACGGCTTGTTTGAACTCGGCCCAACCGCCGAAATCGAATTTGTAATCGACCGTGATTGAAAGCTCTTTGCCACGGATCGCTGCCTCGCGCTCAAGAATGTCGGCGGCCATCTCGATGGCTTCCCAGCGATAGCTGTCCGCCTCGCCCGAACCGCCACTCCAGACGGTGATTTCATAGGTCTGCGCGGCAGCAGCACCAGAAAGGGTGCCGCACAGCGCGGTTGCTGTTAAAAATCGCTTCATGATCTGGTTCTCCTTTTGGCGCTCCTGGCGGTGCCTGGGCGGCGAGGAACACTGAATGTTTCGACCGGGGCTTCGGCTTGTGCACACGTGTGCCGCTTTGGCCTTAATGGTAGTTTTTCAAGACCCAATGACGGTTCGATGAACAAATGATGAAGCCTCGCTGTTCAAATCTGGTATTGAAATATCCTCGGACAATGGCGGGGCGCCCTTGGGCGTGCTGCGCCAATGGCAACCGGTGATCGCGACAGCGGGAAGCGCGTAAACGGGTCATGCGGCGCTGGCCGGTTGCGCGAGCCGGGCACCAAAGGCGCGATCAACGCCGCGTTCGCGTCAGTCAAATCGCGGAGTCACGCGCGCAGCAGGCGCACTCCCGGGGTTGCGGCGATTATGTCAAGGTCGGCCTCGTAAGTGGCGGTCATCCGCGCCACCAGATCAGGGGACCAGCCGGGAAGATCCAATTCTTCCTCGATCTGGTCCTCCAGCGCGAATTTTGCCAGAAATGCGCCGATGATGCGGCGACGAATCGTATCATTGGCGGGCGGATGCGCCTTTGTGTACAGCCGCAGTTTCTTCAGCCCCTCGGGCGAGATGATTTCGCGCAACAAGTCGAAACCGCCGTGCATCCCAGCCTCTTCCGGCACCCCGGCGATCGACCGCATGATTTCGCCCCACAACAACGGCGCGTCTTCATGGCACCACACCGTCAGCGGACAGTCGGGGCAGGCGGCGCGGACGTCGCTTACCGTGCGCGACCAGCGCAGCGCCAGCGGGTTGATCCCCGCGAGGATTTCCCCGAGCGCGTCGGGCGGTTGTTGCATCAGCCCGAACAACGCTGGCACGAAGGTGGCGGGATTGCGCACCGCCAAAAACAGCGCGACGGGGCTGTCGGGAAACACGTTGCGAACCCAGGCCGCCTTGTATGCCTTGGGATAAATCTGCGCACCCGCAAGGCTGGCCACCGGCATCGAGATGAAATTGGGGTTGGACAGGATCAAACGCTCTGGCTCGTCGCGCTCCAGCATGGTTTCCATAACCACGTCGCGGGTTTCGGCGCTGGCCACGGCACCGCGCAGGCGCAGGGTCACATCGCTTAACAGGTCGCGGTATCGACCGGGGCCGGGCACCGATACGCCCAGATCGCCCAGCGGCCCGCGGTTGCGCAACAGCGATCGCAGCAAACGTTCGCCATCTGTGCAGTGGGCCCCCAGGTGAAGTGCGACGTCCATGAAACCTCTTGCCTGACCGGCGCTGTCCTGCCCCAGAATCCGTTACAAAGTGTTAAGCCTGCACATCATCCACCGCTCAGCGGTTCGACGACCCCGCAAATCGCCCGGCATCTTCGGCGGCGCGGCGGATGGCGTTGGATTTGTTTACCGTTTCTTCGTATTCGGCCTGCGGATCGCTGTCATAGACAACGCCGCCGCCGGCCTGGATGAACAGCGTTTCGTCCTTCAACACGGCAGTGCGCAGGGCGATGCACATGTCCATGTCGCCCCCGGCGCTGAAATATCCCACACCGCCGCCGTAAACCCCGCGCTTTTCCGGCTCAAGCTCGTCGATGATCTGCATTGCGCGCACTTTGGGCGCGCCCGAGACGGTGCCGGCGGGCATTCCGGCGAAAAACGCCGACAAGGCATCTTCGCCGGGGGCCAGATCGCCCACCACATTGCTGACGATATGCATGACGTGGCTGTATTTTTCGACGATGAACTGTTCGGTGGGCCGCACGCTGCCGATCTTCGCCACGCGCCCCACATCGTTGCGCCCAAGGTCGAGCAGCATCAGATGTTCGGCCCGCTCCTTGGGGTCGGCCAGCAGATCGGCCTCAAGCGCGCGATCCTCGTCGGGGGTGGCGCCGCGCCGCCGGGTGCCGGCGATGGGCCGGATGGTGATCTGTCCGCCGAACACCCGCACCAGGATTTCCGGGCTGGCGCCGATCACCTGAAAGCCGCCGAAGTTGAAATAGAACATGAAAGGCGACGGGTTGGTGCGCCGCAGCGACCGATACAGCGCGAAGGGCGGCAGGGTGAACGGCACTGACCAGCGTTGCGAGGGCACCACCTGAAAGATGTCACCGGCGCGGATATAATCCTTGGCCTTTTCCACCGCCGCAAGATAGCCCGCGTGGGTAAAGTTAGACACCGGTTCGGGCGCCTGCGCCGCCTCGCCCAGATCGCGCGACTGGCCTGCGGGCTGGCGTTCGAGATCGCGCACCGCATCCACCACCCGCTCGGCCGCCTGGGCATAGGCGGCACGGGCCGACAGCCCCCCCGACACCCAGGCGGGCGATACCACCGTAACCTCGCCCTTCACCCCGTCCAGCACCGCCACGACCGACGGGCGCAGCATCACCGCATCGGGAAGGTTCAGCGGATCGGGGTTTACATCGGGCAGATGTTCGACAAGGCGGATCATGTCATAACCGAGGTATCCGAACAGCCCGGCGGCGGCGGCGGGCAGATCGGCGGGCAGGGCGATGCGCGACTCCGCAATCAGCGCGCGCAGGTTGTCCAGCGGCGCGCCGGGCTGTTCAACCCATGCGTCGGGGTCGAACCGGGCGGCGCGGTTGATCCGGCTGGCAAAGCCCTGGCACTGCCAGATCAGATCGGGTTTCAGCCCGATCATCGAATAACGCCCGCGCACTTCGCCCCCGGTGACGGATTCAAGAATGAAGGTGTCGGCCCGCGCCTCGCCCAGTTTCAGCATCAGTGACACGGGCGTGTCCAGATCGGCCGCCAAGCGGGCATAGACAACCTGATTCTCGCCCCGTTCATACCCGGCGGCAAAGCTTTCAAAGCTTGGGATCAGATCCATGGCAGGCGCTTTCGGGAAAAGGGGGGGTTA
>JAACVA010000062.1:983-10919 GCA_009992615.1 Rhodobacterales bacterium | reverse complement strand
ACGGCGTTGATCGCGGCCTGTTCCAGTTGGATCCCGGCCTGTCCCTCAACCGCGCGGGTGAAAGCGTCGATCATGTCCTGGGCATAGGTCTGGGCGGTCTGGGCGGCAAAGCCTTCACGGATCACCTGCGCCTCGGCGCTGTCGATGGCCGGCGGGTTCACCGCGTCGAGTCGCACCAGATATGCACCGGTATCGTCGGAGATCACCTGCATCTCGCCCGGCTGCATGGCGAACACGGTTGTGACCAGAACACCGGGCGCATCTTCGAGAAAGGCATCGCGCAACGTACCGGGCGCGCTGATCGGCGGGATCGGTCCGGCCAACAGGCCCTCGCCGCCCTCAACCGCCGTTTTCAGCGCTTCGGCCTGGGCGGTCAGGGCGGTGGCCGTTTCAGCGGCGTCCCAACCCTGGATCGCGATCACCTTGACGGCGTCAAGCGGCTGCACCGTGGGTGGTACGATTTCATCCAGCCGCAGCGCGAAAATGCCGCCATCTTCCAGCGTCAGCACCTGGGGAAAATCGTCCAGCTCTGCGGCCTGGGCGGTGGCGCGGAAATCCAGATAGCGGGTGATCGGTTCTTCGCTGTTCTCATCCAACAGAACCTCGCCCAGTTCCAGAGGTGTCTCGGCGGCGACATCTTCCAGCGTGGCCCCCCCGGCCAGCAGATCGTCAACCGGGTCGATCTGATCTGTCACCAGACGGCGCGCGGCGCCATCTGCGAATTCCGCCAGCAGATCGTCGCGCGCGTCCTCAAAGCTGGTTTCGGTGGCGCCGAGTATGCCATTCACCCGGATCAGCGCCGGCCCCAGATCGGTGTCGACCGGCCCGGCGATGCCGGGTCCGTCCAGCGCGAACACCGCATCGGCGGCGGCGCCCAACTGAGCGCGCGACAGATCGCCCAGATCAATGTCGCCGGGCGTCAGGCCCCGCGCCGCGACAAGGGTGTCGAAATCGGTTTCATCCGTGTCAATGGCGGTGCGGGCGGCGGCGGCTTCTTCCGCCGTGCCAAAGACCAGCCGTTCGACCAGCCGGCGTTCGGGCTGCACGAATTCGTCGATGCGGGTATCGTACAACGCGCGCAATGCGTCGTCGTCGACATCCACCTGATCGGTCATCATATCCGGGGTCAGCCAGACATATGTCACGCGCCGCTGTTCCGGCAGGGTGAACAAAGCGGGGTTGGCGTCATAGAATGCCTTGATCTGGTCCTCGGTCGGGGCGGGCAGCGGAGTGGCCAGATCGGCGGGGTGGAACGGCACATAGGTGAAATCGCGGGTTTCGCGGGCATAAGTAAACAGCGTGTCGGTGAACACTTGGGGCGTGATTGCCCCGGCGACGATGGCCCCCTGCAACAGCGTGCGGGCGGTTTCACCGCGGATGGTGGATTCGAACTGGGCCACGGTCTGATTGTTCTGGCGCAGCACGAACTCATAGGTGTCGCGGTCGAACTGGCCGTTCAGCCCCTGAAAGGCCGGCACGTTCAGAATGTCGCGGCGCACCGCCGCATCGCCCACAGACAGGCCCAGATCCCGCGCCTCGTTTTCCAGCGCGGTGGTGGCGATCACCTGTTGCAGGACGGCACTGTCCAACCCGAACTGTTGCGCCTCGGCCATGGTAAAGCGCCGGCCGGTCTGCGATTCCAGCGTGCGCAATTCCTGTTGCAGCGCCTGGGCATAGCGATCGGTGGAAATCTCGGTGCTGCCGACGCTGCCGATGCTGCGCACCGTACCGCCAAAGTTGCCGACGCCAAACCCCATAAGCCCCACGACAAGCAGCAACACGATGATCCAGACAAAAGTGTTGGATGCCTTGCGCTTTGCTGATCTGGCCATTCTGCCCCCCGGTTTTCAGTGCCCCGGCGCGACCGGGCCGGCAATACCTATGACAGGCGCGCCATGGGGGCAAGACGCGGGCGCGCTATTGCGCCCAGCGGGGCGGGCGTTTTTGCAGAAATGCGTCGATGCCTTCGGCGGTGTCGGGGTGGGCCATGTTTTCGACCATCACCGCACCGGTGTGGGCATAGGCGGCGGACAGGGGCAGCTCCAGCTGTTCGTAGAACGCCCGCTTGCCGATTCTGACCGCGCTGCCCAGTTTCGCGGCGACGGTGCGCGCCAAGGCCTGTGTTTCATCGGCCAGGGTGTCGCCGGGCACGGCGTGGTTGATCAGGCCCAGTTCGGCAGCTCGGGCGGCGGTAATGAAAGCGCCGCTGGTCAGCATCTCAAACGCCTGTTTGCGCGGCACATTGCGTGACAGGGCCACCATCGGCGTTGAACAGAACAGCCCGATGTTGACTCCATTCACGCCAAAGCGTGTGTCGTCGGCGGCAATCGCCATGTCGCAGCTCGCCACCAGCTGGCACCCCGCGGCGGTGGCGATGCCGTGCACCTGCGCGATGACCGGCTGGGGCAGGGCGGGAATGGCCTGCATCACCTGGGCGCAGCGGTTGAACAGATCTTGCAGCGCCGCCGCGCCGCCATCGTTTGCCCGTCGCTTTGCAGCCAGTTCGCGCAGGTCATGCCCGGCGCAAAACGCCTTGCCCGCACCGCTCAGGATCACGACGCGGATGTTGGCATCGGTTGCCAGCGCGACAAAGGCATCGTCCAGCGCCGCCAGCATGGCATCGGACAGCGCGTTCAGGTTGTCCGGGCTGTTCAGCCGCAGATGCGCCACCGCCCCATCGTCATGTCGTTCCAGGATCGCCATCTTGCCCTCCGCCCGGTTTGGCGCAAGTTTAGCGCACACAGGGGGGGACGCAACGCATGACGCTGAAAATGGACGCTGTCGCCTTGCAAGGCTTTCTGGTGCAGGAATTTCCCCAGGTTGCCGCAGATTTCGTGATCGAATCCGTCACCCCCGACGCGCTGCGCGTCCGTCTTGTGGTGGATCAACGGCACCTGCGGCCGGGCGGCACGGTGTCGGGGCCGTCGATGTTTGCCCTCGCGGATGTCGCGATCTATCTGACCATCCTGTCGCGAATCGGGGCGCAGGCGCTGACCGTGACCACGAATTGTTCGATTGATTTCATGCGCAAACCCGCCGCCGGGGTCGATCTTCTGGCTGAGGCGCGGCTGCTGAAACTGGGGCGGGTTCTGGCAGTGGGCGATGTGCTGATCCACTCGGTCGGGGTCATGGCCCCGGTGGCGCGGGCCAGCCTGACCTATTCGATCCCGCCCGTGCCTGCCGCCGCCCGCTGAACCATCCCGAACAGATCGCGCGGGTCGTCGGGATCGGCCACCATATCCAGCCGCTGGAACAGCCCGGTTTTGTCCAGCCGGGCGCGGACATAACACAGGGCGCTGAAATCCTCGATCGCAAAGCCCACCGAATCAAACAGCGTGATCTGCGCCGCCCCGGTGCGCCCGGTGGCCTTGCCCGCCATCACCTGCCACAGCTCGGTGACGGGGTGGTCGGGGTCCAACTGCTGAATCTCGCCCTCGATCCGGGTTTGCGGCGGGTATTCGACGAAGATGTCGGACCGCAGCAGGATGTCGCGGTGCAGTTCCGTCTTGCCTGGGCAATCGCCGCCGATGGCGTTGATGTGCACCCCGGCGCCCACCATGTTGTCGGTCAGGATTGTCGCATTTTGCTTGTCTGCGGTGACGGTGGTAATGATTTGTGCGCCCTGGATCGCCTGTTCCGGGCTGTCGCAGGCAACAAGGCTGAGCCCGCGCCCGGCAAGATTTCGCATCGCCTTTTTGGTGGCCTTGCTGTCGGTGTCGTACAGGCGCACCGTGTCAATGCCGCAAACCGCCTTGAAGGCCAGCGCCTGAAATTCACTCTGCGCGCCATTGCCGATCATTGCCATGGTGGTGGCGCGCTTTGGGGCCAGATGTCGGGCGGCCAGTGCGCTCATCGCGGCAGTGCGCAGGGCGGTCAGGATGGTCATCTCCGACAGCAGCACCGGATAGCCAGTGGCCACATCCGCCAAAAGCCCGAATGCAGTAACGGTTTGCAGCCCGTCCTTCATGTTTTTCGGGTGGCCGTTGACATATTTGAACCCATAGGTGTCACCGTCCGAGGTGGGCATCAGTTCGATCACCCCCTCCAGCGAATGCGAGGCGACGCGGGGGGTTTTGTCAAACGAAGGCCAGCGCAGGAAATCTGCCTCAATCGCGTCGGCCAGACCGCACAACATCTGCTCCAGGCCGATCCGGTGGATCAGTTGCATCATGTGATCCACCGATACGAAGGGCACAATGGCCAGCGGGCCGGGGGTGCTCATGCGAAGCCCCGTGTCGGGCGGTCGAACACCTTGCGCCCCAGCAGCGACGCGGTGAGATCCACCATCAAGGCGGCAGTCCGGCCGCGTTCGTCGAGGAACGGGTTCAGCTCCACCAGGTCCAGCGAGGTGACCATCCCCGATTCGTGCAGCATTTCCATCATCAGATGCGCCTCGCGAAAAGTTGCGCCGCCTGGCACTGTGGTGCCGACACCGGGCGCGATGGAGGGATCCAGAAAATCGACATCCAGCGAAACGTGCAGCATCCCGTTTGCCGCGCGCACCTTGTCGAGAAAGGTGCGCAACGGAGCACCGATGCCGGTTTCGTCAATCTCGCGCATGTCGTGCACGGCAATGTCGCTGGCCAGCAATGCCACGTGTTCGGCCCGGTCGACCGAGCGGATGCCGATCATGCAAATCTGATCATCGGGCACCGGGGCGGACACGGGCGGAAAGGCGTCAAATCCGGCGCGCCCGGTCAGATAGGCGACGGGTGTGCCGTGCAGATTGCCGCTTGTGGTGGTCTGGGGGGTGTGGAAATCACTGTGCGCATCCAGCCACAACACGAATTGCGGGCGGTTCACGGCGGCGGCATGGGCGGCCACGCCTGAAACGGTGCCCAACGCCAAGGCGTGATCGCCACCCAGGAAAATCGGCATCCCCTCGGCCATGGCGGTGCGGGCGGCGCTTTGCAGGGCCTCGGTCCAGGCGACGGTCTCGCTCAGCGCCACAAGGTGGCTGGGCATCCCGGCATGATCGCGCAGCGGGGCAGGGCGCAGGTTGCCCCGATCCGTCACGCCATGGCCCAGATCGCGGATCGTCTCGGCCAGACCGGCCACACGAAAGGCATCGGGGCCCATGATGCAGCCGCGCCGGTCCTTGCCACTGTCCACCGGTGCCCCCACGAGAATCACGTCCTGTTTCATTGGCGCCTGCCTTTCCTGATGCGGTCCTGCGAATGTGACGCCAGATCGCGTTGGAATACAGCGGCCGTTCAGACCAATTTGACGTGACACCGACCGGTTCGGAGGATATTATAGCCGATATGGACGATACCGACCTGGCCCTTGTTGCCGCCCTGCGCGCCGATGCCCGCCTGCCCCTGGCCGAACTGGCAAAGCGGCTGGGCAAGTCCCGTGCCACTCTGCGCGCCCGGATCGAACGGATGCAGGCCAATGGCGACATTCAGGGCTTCACCGTGCTGACGCGCGCCGATGTGGCGCGCGCGCCGGTGCGCGGTCTGATGATGCTGGGCATCGAAGGCGCGGGCACCACCCGGCTGATCCACCGCCTGCGCGGCCTGCCTCAGGTGCGCGCGGTTCATTCGACCAATGGCAAATGGGATTTGATCGTCGATCTTGCGGCGCAAACGCTTGAGGATCTGGACAAGACATTGTTCACCATCCGCGAACTACCCGGTATCACGTCCAGTGAAACAAACCTGCTGCTGTCGACGCGCACGCCCTGAGTTGCGGCACGAGACGGCGAAATCCGGGTTTTGCGGCTGATTTCTTCTTGCCAAAAATACTCAAAAAACGCGTTCAGTTTTCGCGTCGGGTCAGGGCGGCGATCCACACCACGACCAGCGCAAAGGACAACACGGCGTTCCATCCCGCCATGGACATGCCAAGAAACTGCCAGACGATTTCGTCACACATGACCAGAGTTTCAGAGATGTCGGTCGACAACAGGTCGGTGCCCGAAAGCTCTGACAGCCCCGCGCCGGTGCCGGTGCACGACGATGGTCCTTCCCATAGCTTCCACTCCACCCCGGCGTGAAACACGCCGATGGCCCCCGTGCTCAGCGCCGCAAGGGCACCGAGGGCCGCAACGATGGCCAGCGGAGCAAAGGCCCCGACGGCGCCAAGGGTGACAGCGGCGGCATGGGGCCAGCGCTGCCAGAGACACATCTTGCAGGGTGCATAGCCCAGCGCCTGAAAGAAAAACGCTCCGGCCAGCAAGCCGAGCGAGCCTGCTGCCGCCAGCAATATGAGTGATCGACGGGTCACAGATACCTCACTATGTAGAAACCTCCCAGAAGGATGACGACGAACAGCGTGAACATCAGCCCAAGCCGCCGCTCGATGAATATGCTGATCGGCGCACCAAACCGCCACAACAGCGCCGCGACCACAAAGAACCGCAGCCCCCGCGCGATGATACTGGCGACAATGAACACCGGCACCGAAAGGCCGGTGGCGCCCGACATGATGGTAATCACCTTGAAAGGAAACGGTGTCACACCGGCGATCAGAACAGCCCACGCGCCCCATTCGTTATAGCGCGCGGCAAATTCGTCGAAATAGGCATCCTTGCCATAAAATGCCAGAACCGGTTGGCCCACCGTTTCAAACAGCGCGGCGCCGATCCAATATCCCAGCATCCCCCCCGCGACAGAGGCCGTCAGGGCCACCCCGGCAATCAGCCAGGCGCGGGACGGACGGGCGAGGATCATCGGGATCATCAGAACATCCGGTGGAATCGGAAAAACCGAGCTTTCAACGAATGACACAAACCCCAGCGCCCAGAGGGCATTGCGGCTTTGCGCGAGGCCCAGCACCCAGATGTAAAAACGTCTCAGCATATGGTGTGGTCCCTCGCCTGCCCCGCCCTTGCAGCACGGGCGCAGGGCCGCGTCAACCGACACTGCGTCATCAGACCGTCGGGAACCGTTTGCCATCGTCGGTAGTTCGGATAGGCTTTGATCAGCGCGGTCGGAAACCGGGGCAAAAACGGGCGATGGCAGGGGAGTTATTCGATGAAATGGCAAGGGCGGCGCACCAGCCGGAACATCGAGGACCGGCGCGGCGCATCCGCCGGGCGCGTCGCGGGTGGAATTGGCGGGCTGGGTCTGATCGCCATTGTGGTTGTTGGTTATTTTCTGGGCATTGATGTGACGCCGCTGTTGCAACAGGGCGCAACGTCACCGTCACCGTCAGGCGGCGGCGACGCGCAGATCACGGCGCAGGATCAGAAGGCCGGACAATTTGTCGCGGTCACCCTGGCGGACACCGAAGAGGTCTGGGCCGAGGTGTTTCGTCAGCAGTTGGGCGAAACCTATACACCTGCCACCCTTGTCCTGTTCAAGGGCGTGACCGACAGCCCTTGTGGCGGCGCTTCGGGTGCCACGGGGCCGTTTTACTGTCCGGCGGATCAGAAGGCGTATCTGGATACCGATTTCTTTACCACGCTCGCCCGCCAATTGGGCGCCAAGGGCGATTTCGCCGCAGCTTATGTGGTGGCGCATGAAATCGCCCACCATGTGCAGAATGAACTGGGCATCCTTGGTCAGGCCAACCGGATGCGTGCCGCCGCCAGCCCGGAACAGAGCAATGGCATCTCCGTACGGATCGAGTTGCAGGCGGATTGCTATGCCGGGATCTGGGCGCGGGCGGCGCAGGACACATTCGCCAGCCTTGATCCCGGCGACGTGGCCGAGGCGATGAACGCCGCGAAACAGATCGGTGACGACACGTTGCAGCGAAATGCCGGACGCGTGCCCAGCCCCCACACCTTTACCCACGGCACATCGGACCAGCGGCAGCGGTGGTTTGCCCGGGGCTTTGAAACCGGCGCGATGGCGCAATGCGATACTTTCGGCGCCAACCGGCTGTAGCTGTGCGTTTTTCGCTTTTCCCGGCGGCGGTGGCGTTATAGACAACTTAGGTCCGGACGCGCTGAACCGTATCGGGCCCGAGTGGCGGAATGGTAGACGCAGGGGATTCAAAATCCCCCGCCGCAAGGCGTGCCGGTTCGAGTCCGGCCTCGGGTACCACCTTGTTTTTATGGTTTCCTTCGCAGATTTTTTGGTGGTGAAACAAGGGTCGATTTTGCGTTGTCTCCCACCCTCTGCTCTCATGTGCTTACTATGACCGTCGCATTTGGGCATCGCGCGACATCGTTTTCCGGCCCGCTTGTTTGCGTTACAATGCTGCGATTTCCAAACTTCGGCGCGTTACCGTTTGAGTCCCGGCGTCTGACAAGCCCGCTTCAGCAAGCTCTACAAAGGCTCGCTTTAGCAACCCGTGAAGGCTTAGCGTTTTCTGATTAGGCATGAACCTCAGCCAATTTCAGCAGGCGGCAGGGCATGGGCGGGGTTTGGACGCTGGCCTACTTCACCCCCCCCTCCGTGCCGACAAGCGTGAGACATCTGCCTGGCTGAAGTTTACACATGAGGGTGCAGGAGCACGTACACATGGTTATGCCATCACAACATCGGTTTCCCCGGATACCGATCTGAAACATCTTTGCCAACGACAGCGCCTATCCGCGTCGTTGCCGCGCCAGTGGCCCCCACGGCCGAGCTGACGCCGATTATCGCCGATTTGGCAGGCTGTCGCCTCCCGCTGCCTCACGCGCACGCGCAGATCGCCCCCGAAACTCTCGCTGTGCTGCCGCCGCCGTCGCGCATCGGCCCCTGCGTGGGGTAGGTAGCAAAGTTCATCTGTGTCGGGCTGACCTATCCCGACCATGCCGCCAAAAGCGGAATGCACGTGTCGGCCGAGCCGGTCCTGTTCATGAAAGCCACCAGCGCGATCTGCGAGCCGAACGACAACATCATACCCCGTCCGGCTCGCAGAACACCGACTGGGAGGTTGAGCTGGGCATGATGATCGGACGGAAAGCGCGTTACCTGTCCGAGGCGGACGCGCTGGCTCAAGTTGCTGGTTATTGCGTGATCAACGATGTTTCAGAGCGTGCCTTTCAGATCGAGAGAGGCGGGCAATGGGTGAAGGGAAAGAGCGCAGGCACTTTCGGCCCCATCGGCCCGTGGCAGGTGACGCGCGACGAGGTTCCTGACCCGCAGAACCTTTCGCGCCAGCAATTTCAGAAATTCCGACGATGGTTGACAATTCTGCAAATGATCGGGCAACAGAGCCGGACCTTCATGTCCGGTTTTTCTGTTCCGGGTGCCGGGTTAGCAAGACAAAGACGCCTCCGGGATGCGGCTGCGATGACAGCGGGCCCGGATTTGACGGGGGCGAACCGGCGTTTTGCCCGGGCCTTGTTGCGATACCAGCCAGTTTCCGCTGTCATGTTGCGCTGCACCTTGATGCGCGGGTCGCGTTCATCGGCATGTTCGGCGCGAATATCGGCGGCGATTCGGTGGCATCGCGGCGGAACGGGATGACCCGCAAAAGGGGCGATCCCTTGGCAATGATATGCAACCCGTCAAGTCCGGTTGCAAAGAACGGAAAATGTACAGGTGAGCGATATGTGTCGGTGTCGACGATCCCCGACGTCACCTCGAAAATACCATTGGGCCGGTTCATCGGGTCGAGAAACAGACAACTCCAACCCGGAGGCGCGATGGATCGCCCAGAAATTGTGGAACTTGCACGGCGGACACTTGCCCCATGGGTTTCCCCTGACCTGATGCAATCCCCCTCCGTGGTTCGAGGTGGGCGGCCGGTCGAAATCGCGCCCGGTATTCACCGTCTTGTCGCCACCGGCGACTTCCATCCGCAGGGTCGCGGGCGGGGTCCGGATCCAGCCGGTCGTCATGGCGCCGAGAAACGGCATACACCAGTCCGGTGTCCGTGGGTGACACGGCATCGGGGGTGATGGCGGGCAGTTCGCGGAACCAGTCGGGCAATGGCTGCGGGCGGGCACCGGCGGGGTTATGATGCCTTCATCCTTTGGATCGCAGACAAAGCGGATGGTTTTCGGGGTGCGGTCGAAGAAGATGGGGCAACTCGGGTGTCGGCAGCGTCAGG
>JAACVA010000062.1:0-951 GCA_009992615.1 Rhodobacterales bacterium | reverse complement strand
GGTGGTATCTTGCGCGGTGCCGCCACACACAGGCGCCAGTTGCACAAGGCCGACGCCGAACACATCGTCGCGCCCTGGCGCCCCCAGATCGCGCGCCGTCGCTGCAAGGGTGCGCGCCACCTTGCCCACCGTCATGTCCGGGTATTCGCTCCGCAGTATGGCGACGGCGGCGGTGACAAAGGGCGCGGCAAACGAGGTGCCGGTCTTGTCGCGCGCGCCCCGCACCGAGGCCGCAGTCCAGACCCCGACACCGGGTGCCGCGAAATCCACATGCGGCCCCTGGCCGGCGCGCCGATAGACTGCACCGTTGCGATCCACCGCCGTGACCGTCAGCACCGGGTCATAGGCGCCGGGGAATACCGGCTTGGCGCGGGGCCCGTCATTGCCGGCGGCGGCAACGATGACGATGCCGCGCGCGGTCAGGCGGGTGATCATGCGTTCCAGAACGATGTTCGGCGGGCCAGACAGGCTCATGTTGATGACATCGACATCCTGTGTCGAAAGTCGGTCCATGGCGTCGACCAGGCTGAACACATCGCTGCGCTCGTCGCCGCGGGTTTTGTGAAAGGCGTCAATGGCGATGACCGATGCCTGGGGCACCACCCCGGGCGAGCGGCTGTCGGGTTGGCCGATCAGGATGGCGGCGACGGCTGTTCCGTGCTGTCGCCCCGAAGGCGGCTGGCCGCCGGTTGCGTCGGACAGAACCGTCAGCCGACCGGCGGCAAAGGTTTCATGGGCGGGGTTGATCCCGGTGTCGATCAGGCCGATCCGTGCCCCGGCGCCGCACCCCGGCAAAGCCGCCGCATCCGTCCATCCGACCAGCTCGAACCCCGGGCAATGCGGGCCGTCACAGGCCAGCGCCGCACCTGCATCGGTGCGATAATAGTGGTTGAAATCGGCGGTGTTTCCGGTGGGCAAGGCGCGCACCTCGTCGCGCGCCGCGATCAGCGA
>JAACVA010000263.1:2427-2644 GCA_009992615.1 Rhodobacterales bacterium | reverse complement strand
CGCCCCGACCAGATTGAGGTTCACGGTTGCTGCGGCCGCGCCATTGAAATAGGCCCGGTCGATCCCGGCACCGCCGTCGATCCTGTCATTGCCCGACCCACCGCTCAGCGTGTCGTTGCCCGCATTGCCGACCAGGATATCGTTGCCGGTGTTGCCCAAAATCCGGTTGTTGGCGGCATTGCCGGTGACCACGTCATTGCCGCTGCCCGCTGTTGCG
>JAACVA010000263.1:0-2420 GCA_009992615.1 Rhodobacterales bacterium | reverse complement strand
TCACCGATGCGCGCGAGATGGAAAGGTTGAACACGCCGCCCAGAACACTGGAAAAGGAATCCGCCAGAAGGCTCAGCGTCTGGTTTGCAGACGAGCCAGAGAAATCCAGCGTGTCGATGCCGCCGTTGTCATGCACCATGAAGTTGACATCCGGGCCGAAGGTCACGGCGGCATCCAGTTGCGCGTTGCCGGTGTTGGCGTTGAAGCCATAGGTCGTGTTGCCGGTGCGGGTGTTCGTGCTGCCGCCGTAAAGCCGGTCGATGGCCACGAAATCCGCCAGAACCGGGGTCATCATGTAGCGGAAGTCGGCGTTGACGAAGGTGTTCGGGTCGTTAAACTCGTCACCGATGGCGTTCATGTAGGACATGATCGAATAGGCAAGCGAGTCGTTCAGATAGTAGTTGTCCACCCCGTAGGTGGCCGAGTCGTTATAGTTCCCGCCATGGCCAAGGCCCAGGGCATGGCCGATCTCGTGGATATAGGTCTCAAACGAATAGCTGTCGAAACTGGTGCCGAACCGGGTCAGCCAGTCGGTGGTGATCATCACGGTGGCCGATGTAATGGTGGTGCCGGCACTCACGTGATTGGAGTAGGCGTGAGAGCCGGCGACGGAATCGTCAAAGGTAATCTCGGCCGCCCCGGCCGTGGTGACAAACTGGATGCCGGTCAGATCGCTCCAGGTCTGCAAGGCGCGCAAGGCCAACGTCTGGCCTTCGACGGTCAGCGCGGTGACGTTGACCGTCAAGGCGCCGTCGGCGCCGACGTTGAAGGCCGCCGCCTCGGCGTAGCCAAAAAACGCCTCGCCATTGTTGGTCAACTGCCAGGCAATCTCGTCGATGCTCAGCACCATGCCTGCGGGGTTGTGCACCATACCGGTCAGCAGATAGCTGCCGGTCCCGGTCGAAAAGGCATCGGCCTCAACGTAATAGACGCCCGTCGTGGTGGCGGTGAAGGTCAGGGCCGAGTCGAACTCGTGCGTGTCGCTGCCCGAGGTGAAGCCGTCATCATCCGGTGCCAGAATGTTTCCGGCGCTGTCACGCAGCCGCAAAAACGGATCGCTGAGGAAATTTGTGCCAACCCCCAGCAGCCGGAAATCATAGGTCTGCCCGGCCACAAGGCTGACGCGGAACCAGTCGGAATCCGTGCTGTTGCCGATGGTGCCATAGTCGCTGACCCCCAGCGTCATCACTGCGGTGGTGGCGATAGAATCGGCAATATCGGCCCCTTCGACGCCATGCATCTCGCCGCGGCCACTGGGCAGTTGATCGACCATTTCGGCGGAGGTCCAGACCGTCGGCACCGCCTTCTGCACCGAAAGCGTGTAAGCACCGGTGCCGCTGCCAAACTGGTCGGCGTGCAGATAGGCCGCACCGGTGATCGTTGCCGTGAAGGCGATCTGCGAGTAGCGGCCCGCGACGTCGCCATCATGGGTGATCTCGTTGCCCGCCGCATCGCGCAAATAGAGATAGTCGTAAAGCGCGGTCGAATTCATCGAAATGGTATCGGTCTTGTCCGCCGTCAGGCTGACCTGAACCCCGTCGGCGGAGGTCGGGGAGGCAAGGGTTCCGTCAATACTGTCGCCAACGTCCATGGAATAGGTTGTGGCAATACTGGCCGCGACATCGGCACCTTCGGTCAGGATCGTATTAATCCCGACCCCAGGCGCTGCCAAGATGCCATCATAATCAAAGGATTGGGCCAAAGGCCGTTGCATGGAATGAATGACAGACATGATTGCAGACTTTCCTTCCAGGGTTGAATGAAATGGCACCAAGCCTATTCAGAAGGCTGGCCGGAGAATGGGCCATAGCGTATCAGCAGGTCCGCCATCTGGCGTAACGCTGCGGGCGAAAACTGGTCGGAATCAAAGGTCGAAAGGCTGAGGGATTTACCGGCGACCGTTTGCCCGCCCCGTTGCTGCGTCAGGCGCAACGTCATCCCGGCGCGGGTTACCTGCACCAAGTCCACCTGCACCGGGCCTCGCGCGATCAGGGCGGGCTGCTGGTCCAGCAATTCGCCGACGTTCGCACAGATTTCCGCCAATGCCTTGGCATGACCGGCCGACAAATCCGCCACCTGCCCCACCAGAGCCGGGCACGAAAAACCACAAACCGCGCCTGCGACCGTTGCGGCGCTGGCTTCAATCAGGATCGCGCAAATTGCAGCCATCTTTCGCATGATTTCCATACCACAAATTAGCTCAACTCTACTGCAACGGTAACAATGCGTAAAGGAGGGTGCAGCCTCGAATTGGCAGCCGACCAAAGTGACCTTTCTGCCGGGGTTTGCACGCATCACTGCCCGATCGGTCCGCAAGGATTTCCGCCACAGCGGGGGAGCCGCCGCCGCGCTCGCCATCATGTCACGGGATCAGCAGCGAGGCGTCGCCGTAGGAGAAGAAGCGATAGCCTTCGGCCACG